>CAYMZL010000075.1:0-4652 GCA_964394825.1 uncultured Dehalococcoidia bacterium
CCGGGAAAAGGTCGCCGACCTGCTGCAGAACGTGGGACTTAACCCCTACATGGCAGACCGCTTTCCCCACGAGTTCAGCGGCGGACAGCGCCAGCGCATCGTCGTGGCCCGGGCGTTGTCGGTGGGCCCCAGCTTCATCGTAGCTGACGAACCGGTTTCCGCCCTTGATGTGTCGATCCAGGCGCAGATCATCAACCTGCTGGAAGACCTTCAATCTCAGTTCAACCTGACCTACCTATTCATCGCCCACGACCTGTCAGTGGTGCGCCACATCAGCGACCGCGTCGGGGTCATGTACCTGGGCCACATAGTGGAGATGGCCGAGCGGAACGAGATCTACCGCAACCCGATCCATCCATACACCAAGGCATTGCTATCGGCGGTGCCCATCCCTGATCCGGTGTTGGACGCCCAGCGCGAGAGGGTCTTGCTCAGCGGCGAAGTGCCCAGCCCGCTGAACCCGCCCAGTGGTTGCGTGTTCCACCCACGCTGCCCGGTAGCCATTGAAGATTGTTCCGGAGTGCTGCCGGAATTGCGTGAAGTGGAACCGGACCATGAGGCGGCCTGTATCCTGGCCACCGGGTACGGGAATCCCTAGCACCTGACCCCGGTCCCATGGCAGACGTAGCGAGAGGCCGTCTTGGAACGGCCTCTCGCTTTTTTGCCGGCGTTGCCAGAGATACGCGCCCTGAATCCGCGTTGTAGGCCAAAATTGACCGTGATACCATTGGACTAGCATGGACCCGAGCCTGATAAGAAACTTCTGCATCATCGCCCACATCGACCACGGGAAATCCACCCTGGCCGACCGCTTTTTGGAGATCACCGGCACGGTACGTCCCGGGGATATGAGAGCGCAGTTCCTGGACCAGATGGACCTGGAAAGGGAAAGGGGCATCACCATCAAGGGGAAGGCTGTGACCATGTCGCACACCACCCCGGATGGCAAGACGTATCAATTTAATCTCATCGACACGCCGGGCCACGTGGACTTCAGCTACGAGGTTTCCCGGGCGTTGGCCGCCTGCGAGGGCGCGCTGCTGGTGGTGGATGCCAGTCAAGGCATCGAGGCCCAGACCATCGCCAACACCCTGCTCGCCATGGAATACGACCTGGACCTGATCCCGGTGGTGAACAAAGTGGACCTGCCCCAGGCGGAGCCCGAACGGGTCGCCGCCGAGATTCAGCAGGCTTTCGGATTCCTGGAAGACGAGATCCTCTACGTTTCGGCCAAAGACGGCACCGGCGCCAGGGAGATATTGGACGCCGTTGTAGAGCGGGTGCCGGCCCCCGCCGGCGATGTCGGCGGTCCGCCCCGCGCCCTGGTCTTCGACTCGGAATATAATTCGTACAAAGGCATCATCGCCCATGTACGGGTTAAAGATGGATCGATCGCGAAGAACGACCGTATCAAGGTCATGTCCTCGGGAAGGGTGGCGGAGATCGTCGAGGTGGGGGTATATGCTCCAGGTCCCACCCCGACTGAAGCCCTGGGGATGGGTCAGGTCGGTTACGTCGCCACCGGCTTCAAAGAGGTACGGGAATGCGCCGTGGGCGACACCTTGACCGTCGACCGCTCTGCTGCGGTGGAGCCTCTTCCCGGATATGTTCCCCTCAAATCCATGGTGTTTGCCGGCCTGTATCCTTCCGACGGCGAAGAATACAACAACCTCCGCGACGCCTTGGAAAAGTTGAAGCTTAATGACGCGTCATTGGGCATCGAGCCCGAGAGCAGCACCGCTCTGGGTTTTGGATTCCGGTGCGGGTTCCTGGGCCTGATGCATCTGGACATCGTCCAAGAGCGGCTGGAACGGGAGTACAACCTGGACCTGATCGTGACCGCGCCCAGCGTCGCCTATCAGGTGGTCCTGACCAACGGCGAAACCATCATGGTGGACAGCCCGGCCAAGTTGCCCTCGCCCAATGAGCTTTCTGAGATACGAGAGCCCCTGCTGGACCTGACCATCGTGGCGCCCCACCGCCATGTGGGCGCGCTCATGGAGCTGATGCACTCCCGCCGGTCTGAATTCAAGCGCATGGAGTACATGCAGGGCGGCGGCGCCCGGCGGGACGGTGGAGAAGAACCCGGAGACCAGTCCCGGGTGGTGATGGAGTACACGCTCCCCTTGGTGGAGCTGCTGGCCGACTTCTACAACCAGTTAAAGTCCAAGACCCAGGGATACGCCTCTTTGGACTACACCTTCGCCGGCTACCGTGCCGCGCCACTGGTCAAGGTCGAGATCTTGGTGAACCATCACTCGGTGGAAGCCCTGTCCATGATCTTGCATCGGGACGCTGCCGTAGCCCAGGGCCGGAAGATCGTCGAGAAGCTGCGCTCCACCATCCCCAGGCAGATGTTTGAAGTCCCCATCCAAGCGTCCATCGGCAGCCGCATCATCGCCCGGGAGACCGTGCGCGCCATGCGAAAAGACGTGTTGGCCAAATGCTATGGCGGCGATATCACGCGGAAGCGGAAGCTGCTGGAGAAGCAGAAAGAGGGCAAGAAGCGCATGAAGATGGTGGGCCAGGTAGAGATTCCTCAGGAAGCATTTTTGACCATTCTGGAAGTGGGCGGCAACAGCTAACGGGCCGCCGGACCCTCAGATCGCCAGGGCTTCCCGCAATTCCCGCAGCTGGGTCAGATGCTCCCGGAAATGGCCTTCCAATGTCCGTTCTAGTATGGCCTTCAGCGTGCGCTCTTCGTCGAGTCCCCTGGATTTCTGATGCATCATGACCTTCTTCGCTTCCAGGTCCTCATCGGACGCGCCCGATAGAGCATCGTCCAAGCCCTGAAAGAAAGACTCGATGTCGGCGGTGATCTGGGCGAGGTCGTATCCGGAGCGCTCCGGGTTCATATTGGTCAGGTCGGACCACAGGTCGTACTCCCGGACCTCGCCGGAGAGGATCCCCTTGACCAACGAATGTACTCCGCCGGGGGGCGTTTCCAAGACGTGGTACACCAACTCCCGCGGCGACCACTCAGCAGGGTCTGGTTTCCAATCCAGGCAATAGTCCATTCCGTCCAGGATCGCCAATAACTCGGTCTTGATGCTTTGGGTCGACTCCAGATGTGCCTGCTTGCCGGTAGTCAATGGACTCCCTCCGTGAAGATGAATTACGTGAGATTAGGGCCCGCGAGATAAAAACGGGATACGCTTACGGTCCTCAAGATTGCTCCAATCGGCCTTGAAACTCGCGCAAGATCGAGAGAGCCTCTTTTGACGTGTCCTCCCGGTCCAATGCGAAGGCCAAGGACGCCCGCAGAAGGCCCATGGGCGTGCCTCCGTCGAACCGGTTGCCGGCGAATCGGTAGGCATACAAATCGTGGTCCCGGACCAGGGCCAGCAGCCCGTCGGTAAGCTGAATCTCGCCCTTGGCCCCCGGTTGAGTGTTCTCCAGGCAACTAAAGATCTCCGGTGGCAGGATGTAGCGGCCAACTATGGTCAGGTTCGACGGCGCCTGCTCCCGGGGCGGCTTTTCCACCAGTCCTTGAATCTTGTAGACCCGGTCCGACACCGGCGTCCCGTCCACCACGCCGTAGTTGTGGACCACTTCCCAAGGCAGCGCCTCCACGGCGATCACCCCGGCGTTCATTTCCTCGGAGACCCGCACCATCTGGGTTATGGCGCCCGGAGAATGAGCGATGATATCGTCGGGCAGGACGACGACGAAAGGCTCGTCGCCCACCGCGTCCTTGGCCATGAGCACCGCATGGCCCAGACCCAGGGCTTCGTGCTGCACAACAAAGCTGACTTTCGCCAGACCGGCGGCTTCCGCCACTTTAGCCAAAAGGCCCTCTTCGCCGCCGGCTTTCAGGCGCTGTTCCAAGGCGGCGTGAGGCTGAAAGTAATCGCTGATCGATTCCTTGCCGGGGGATGTGACGATGATTACCTCTTCCACCCCGGCCTCGGCCGCTTCCGCGACAACATATTGCAGCAGAGGGCGGTCGATGATGGGAAGAAGCTCTTTGGGGACGGACATGGTCACCGGCAGAAACCGGGTTCCCAGGCCTGCGGCAGGTATGACTGCTTTGCGTATCTGCATGACCCCTGACCATGGGTGCTAGATGATCGGGATTAGCGGGGCCCCCTTGACTCCCTCGCGCTCTCAATCCTACCATGATACTGAGGCCGTACTAGACGGGGAGCCAGCGGTGCCCTGTATCCGCAATCCGCTATAGCGGGGTTGAATCCCTCCCCTCGGCGAGGCCAGAGGGCCCATATTGTGGGCGGTGATATGGAGGGCTGGGTCCCGCGCGACGTAGACTTGTGAACCCCGCCAGGTCCGGAAGGAAGCAACGGTAAACAGGACCCTACGGGCGCCGCGGGAGTGCCTAGCCTGAGTCATTACTCACGACATGCCCAACGGTCGATGACAACGGGAGGTGTACGGTCTTATTAATGTCCTCGATTCCCCCTTCTTCAACGCCACATCGCCTTAAGAAGGTGTCTCCCAAGCTGTGACCTCCTCAAGCGAACGGCCAGGCGGCCGGACCAGCGCCCGCAAGTCCCTTGGCCAACATTTCCTGTCCGATAGCCGGACCGCCGGCCGGATTCTGGCCGCCGCCGACCTTTCGCCGGACGACCTGATAATTGAGATCGGGCCGGGCCGGGGGGTCCTGACCCGGAGATTGGTGGACCGGGTGAAGCGGG
>CAYMZL010000075.1:4662-8281 GCA_964394825.1 uncultured Dehalococcoidia bacterium
CGAGAGCTTGCGGCCGCGCTGCCTTCGCGCCTTGACTTCCCGCCCAACCTGACCTGCGTCGAGGCGGACGCCCGAGACGTAGACCTGGCGGAACTCATCGCTCCTTCGACCTCCTACAAAGTTGTCGCCAACCTCCCTTACTACGCCGCGAACCCCATCGTCCGTCGATTATTGGAGTCACATCCAAAACCGGACCTGTTGGTGGTCATGGTGCAACAGGAAGTGGCCAAGAATATGGTGGCCCGGCCCGGCGACATGGGTATCCTGTCGGTGGCGATCCAGTTCTACGCCAGGGCCAAGATGGTCTGCTCCGTGCCGCCCGGGTCCTTCAGACCCCCTCCCAAAGTCACTTCAGCCGTGGTCCGCCTGGACGTTCTCCCCGAACCCGCAGCCGAAGTCGAGAGCGAGGAAGAGTTTTTCAAGGTGGTCAGGGCCGGTTTTGCCGCTCCCCGTAAGCAACTCCGCAATTCCCTTAGTCAGGGGCTGCGCATCGAGCCCGCCGATGGCGGCCGGATCTTGGAACTGGCCGGTATCGACGCCACACGGAGACCTCAGACCCTGGATATCCCGGAATGGGCGTCGATCTACCGGGCGTGGGAGATGGTGTCTCCAGCGCAGGGAGGGGAGGGCTAGACATTGGAGGTCTTGGCCTACGCTAAACTGAACCTGACCTTTGAGGTCTTGGGCCGCCGCACTGACGGCTTTCACCAGATCACGACCATCATGCAGACCATCGGACTGGCTGACCTGCTCCAGATCGAGGCTGGCTCGGATCTCAAGGTGGAATGCGAATACCCGGAGCTGGCGGGAGAACAGAACCTGGTCTGGCGGGCGGCCGTCGAGCTGGCCAAGATAGGAAACGTTGAACCCGCAGCCCGGATAACCGTAGAGAAGAACATCCCCGTGGGCATGGGCTTGGGCGGAGGCAGCAGCGACGCCGCCGCGGCGTTGCTGGGCCTGAACCTTCTCTGGGACCTGGGGCTATCCGTCGATGAATTGGCGCCCATCGCGGCGGGATTGGGTTCCGACGTTTCGTTCTTCCTTTGGGGTGGCACCGCCCTGGCCCAGGGAAGGGGTGAACAGATAACCAGCCTATCGCCAGTGCCGCCCCTGGCGGTGACACTGGTGTTCCCGGACCTGGCCATTCCCAACAAGACAGGCACCATGTACTCCAGGCTGACCTTGGGCCAGTTCAGCGACGGCGGGGTGACCCGGCAGATGGTGCAGATCCTGACGGCGGGTCAGTTCGTAAGGGAATCTGTGAGTGGCCTGGTATTCAACGCCTTCTCCGAAGTGGCGGCCCAGTCCTACCCGCAGTTGGCGGAACTGTGCCGCGAGGTTGCTGAGGACGGCGGGCCTGCGATGCATCTGTGCGGGGCGGGACCAGCGCTGTTCGCGTTGCCTTCAAGTGAAGAGGAGCACCAGAGGATCGCAGAACTGTTGCAACCGCACAGCGCCGGGGTTTACCTTGTAACCACGGTCCCACCGGAAAAGTGCGGTGTGGGATCAATAACGGCGGGCGCTTAACCCGGCCGCCGAATCATGATACGGCGAAGGTTCAATCAATGGGCGAATTGGCAATGGGCGGATTGGCCAGCATTTCCATCGGGATAAATCCCAACCTGATCGACATTGGCAACTTTGTCCTTTCCTGGCATGGCGTGATGACCTTCGTGGCGGTTGCGGTTGCGGTCTATCTGGTGGCCCGTTGGGGCGGAAAAGAGGGCATGATCGTGGATTCCATCTACTCCGTCGCCGTATGGGCCATCATCGGCGGAGTAATCGGAGCCAGGATCCTTCACGTGATCGACTTTTGGGACGAAGTCTACAAGGACGACTTCATCAGCGTCTTCCAGGTCTGGTCGGGAGGCATCGCGATCTACGGCGCCATTCTGGGCGGCTTCGTGGGTGGCGCCCTCTACATCATGATCCGCAATTCGGACTGGTTCTTGGTCATGTGGGGAAAGGTGTTCCCATTCATGGGCGAACCCCACCGGGCCAACCTGCCGGGGATCGGGCGCTTGGCCGATATCACGGCTCCCGCCGTGTTGTTGGCCATGGCCATCGGCCGCGTCGGCGACATCATCAACGGCGAACACTTCTCAACGGCGACCGGCCTGCCCTGGGGGATCATCTACACCCATGCCAACAGCCCAGGAATATTCCGGCCGCCAACCCATCCCGCCGTCGGTTATGAATTGCTCTTCGACCTGGTCTTGCTGGCCGCCATCTGGCCGCTGCGGGACCGGCTGCGCCCCAACGGCATGTTCTTCGTCCTCTATCTGGCGACCTATTCCATCGGCCGGTTCTTCCTCAGCTTCATGAGGGAGGAATTCAACGAATACTTCGGCGCGTTGAACGAAGCCCAGGTGGTGGCGATAATCGTGGTGATAATCACGGTGCCCCTGCTGGTCTGGAAGGCCCAATTGGTGCGGCCGACAGCTAACCGGCCCTAAAATACGTAGGGGCACGGCATTGCCGTGCCCCTACGTGTCCGTGTGCGATAACCAGACCGATCTGAGACCCTAGCGCCCCCATCCTAGCCTTCCCCCGCGACGGGGAAGGGACTGGTTCTTTCCCCGCCAGACAATCGTCTACCCCTGGGACGGCCGGAAGTCCAACAGCCTTAGCGCGATGGCTCCTTGGCCCCGGTAGGAGTCCTTCATAAGCGTGTAGGCCAGGTCGACGTGTTGGATGCTGGGCTGCCACTTATCGCCTTGATTGAAAGCCAGCGCCGTGAATCGGGCGCCGTTCATCTCCACCTTCAGGCGCAGATGCTGCTGTTCTCGGCCCATGTGGGCGTATTCCAACACCTTGACGCCCAGGCTGGCGAACACCGGCCTCGCATTGCCGGGTCCAAAGGGCTCCAGATCATTGATCCACCGGACCATTTCCTCGTCCAATTCGTCCAGTCCGATGACGGCGTCTATCTCCACCTTCCGCACCAGGCCCTGGGTATCGAGAGATTGGGCGCTGTAGGCCTCCAGACGTGATTTAAGCTGGGGAATGGCGTTACTTGGGACTGTGAAACCAGCAGCCTGGGAATGGCCTCCAAACCGCACTAGGATGTCTTCACAGGACTCTATCGCCGCCACGATGTCAAATTCTGGGATGCTGCGCCCGCTGGCGACGCTGTATTCCCCTTCCACGGCTATGACCACGGCCGGGCGCCGGTAACGGTCCACCAGCCGTCCCGCGATCAAGCCCGTCACGCCCCGGACGAACCTCTCGTCGGAGATCACCAGCATGGAGGGCAACTCACCCAGGTCTTCGACCCGCTGATCGGCTATGGCGTAGGTTTCTTCAGTGACCGCCCGCCGCTCCAGGTTCAGTGATTCCAGCTTGTGGGTCAGGGCGCCGGCCTCCTCGGGAGAATCGGTGGTCAAAAGCCGGTAGCTGTCCATGGCGTCGCCCATGCGCCCGGCCGAGTTCAGCCTGGGCGCGATCTGGAAGGACACGGTCTCGGCGGTGATGTCGTCCGGGTTTACCCTGGCCGAACTGTACAGGGCGCGGAGTCCGGGACGGCGGGTCTTGGCCAATTCCTTGAGGCCTTCCCGCACCAGGTACCGGTTCTCGTCCAGCAACGGCACCAGGTCGGCGATGGTCCCCAGGGCGGCCA
>CAYMZL010000076.1:0-7920 GCA_964394825.1 uncultured Dehalococcoidia bacterium
GATGGCCTGGCCGGTCAGCACCTGCCAGAGACTGCCGGTTTCCAGGTCCCGCATCAACGCGACGCCCTCCCGTCCCGCGGCAGGCTCGAAGGTTAGCGTCCGGCCGTCCAGCCGCCGCTCAAAGGCCGCCCCGCTCTCGGATATTGGCTCGAAGGTGACCACCACCGCCTCCCCGGCGAAGTGGTCGTTGATCACGGTCTGCTCGGAGATGGCGCTGAAGGGATAGGCCTTGGCGAAGCCGGAGACGGTCATGCCGATGACCAACTCTTTCTTTGGCAGGCGCCGGTCCTTGTTGGACTCGCCGATGATTCCCGCCGAACCTCCCCTGTAGTAGCCCTCATAGGTGTCGAACCCGTAGCTTCCCCGCTTGTCCAGGACCAGCGTGTCTGGGTGCAGGTTTAGCCATTGCCGCCAGGTGGTCTGGACCGCCGGAACGATCTCCAGGGCCTGGTTGACCAGCGGGCCCTTGACGCCCCGGCTCAGAAACTGGCTCCATAGGGTATCGGACTGGTGGTCGTACATGACCAGGGCATTCATGATTAGCTTGCCCGACACACCGAAGGTGTGCACCGTTCCCTGTATCTCTCGGGCATATACAATGCCCGTGAAGCAGAGGGGTCACCAGGTGACGGCAATGGGCCTGCCGCCGACGGTGTCGTTAACTATCTCGTGGCGCGATAGCAGGTTCAGGGGATAGGCCCGGTGCTCGCCGTTGATGGACACCCCAATCACCCTCTCGGAAGGGTCCATCTGGGCCACGCCTTCGGCTCGAGTGGCGAACACCGGCTCCAGGATCGCCGGGATGCCGTCCCGGCCCAGAACGGTGACGATCTTGAGATCCCGGGTGCCGTCGGACCCAGGCGCGGGCCGGGCCGACGTGTCGATAATGGTGACTGTTTCGCCCCGGAGGCTCAGGAAGAACTGACGTATCTGCGGCATGAAGATTGCGGCGAACACCAGGGCCACCAGAAGTATTACTACGATCGAGCCGGATTTGCCGAAAATGTTTCCCATCAACAAGTTTTGATGCGGCTAAACGAAGCTGGATGCGCGGCCACGCAACTGTATCGGACTTGGGGAATCTAAGATGTGGTAAAGACAGACTCCAAGTTTGCCTGCCTATACTCACCGACAAGCCCCCGTCGATACAAAGGAGCCAATCTTGATTGCCCGCGCCTACCGGAAAGCGCTGATCGCCGTGGGCGGGAACACCACTCTGCTCAGGGCCCTGGCGTTCCTATGGAAGGCGATCCCCTACCGGCCCCGCCGGGGGGTGACCTTTCTGTTCATCAAGACCGTGCTGTTCGAGAAACGGCTGCTGAAGATTGAAGAGCAGACCGAGATCACGCCGATCAAGGACCTGGGCAGCCTGGCGTACTGGGGCATCCCCGGCGTCGACCTCGACCGCTTCATCTTGACCGTGGACGGGGCAGTGGACCACCCCTTGTCGCTGTCTTGGCAGGAGCTGCTGGCGCTGCCCCGGACCGACCGGCCGGTGCGGATGGACTGCGTCGGCGGGTTTCGCAACAACTCGGTCATGGCCGGCGTGCCGGTCAACCACCTGCTGGACCTGGCCGGCGTGAGTCCGCAGGCCCGCCGGATCGTTTTCCACTGTCTCGACGGCTACTACGTTTCTTTGGAGCTAGAGGACTTGCGGGAGAGCGAGGCTTTCTTGGCCAGCACCACAAACGGGGAAGAATTGCCCAAGTTCGGGTTTCCCCTGCGCCTGGCCGTGCCGGGCAAGTACGGGTACCAATGGGCCAAGTGGGTCCAGCGGCTAGAGGTGGTGACCGACGGCCGAAAGGGCTACTGGGCCCAGTTGGGCCTCCCCGACCGTGGTGATGTCGGCGACGTTTGGTAGGGTGGTTTAAGAACCAGTTCCCCATTCGTCTTTCCGGCGCAGGCCGGAATCCAGATTGGCTGCGTTGGTCAGGCATCATCCCGCGAGAATTTCCTGGATTCCAGCTTTCGCTGGAATGACGGTGGTGGAGATGAAAATTGGGCATGACATCACTCCCCTCACCATGAGCTGGTAGCTACCTCGCATCCGCTCGTCCTTTTACCGCCGAACCACCCTCTAGTCCAGGACCACTATCGCTTCGATCTCCACGTCCAATCCCGGCTCGGCCAAGGCGCTGATCTCGATGAGCGAGTTGGCCGGATACTGCTCCTGGAAGTGCTTGGCGAATAGCGCCCTCTGCTGCACGGAGTCGAGCTGGTAGTCGGCGATGCTGGTCACGAAACAGGTCAACTTGGCGAAGTTCCAGGGGCCGGCGCCTTCCGCCGCGGCCACGGCCACCAGACGCCCAAGGGTCACGTCCAGTTGCTCCATCATGGATTTGCCCTGCGAGTCCGTCCCCCGGGCGGTGCACCCAGAGATGAAGAGCAAGTTGCCCGCCTTCACCGCCCGGCTGTAGGTGGGGCCCGCGGGGGCGATGTCGGGATATTCCTTTCGTTCCAATGCCATCTTTGGCCTCCTGCATCGTTGTTAAATCGGTGATTCTTCCACCAGACGGATTTTAATCAATCGGCGAGACTGAGTCACCCTGCGGTCTGGCACGGGGCACCGCTACCCACTATAATTCGGAGGTCCTTGAGGCGGGTGTAGCTCAATGGTAGAGCTCCAGCCTTCCAAGCTGGTCACGTGGGTTCGATCCCCATCACCCGCTCCACACCGCAAAACAAAAGAAGCCCGTCCCGATTCATCGGGACGGGCTTCTTTCTTCTTCCCAGATTGGGCCGGGTCCTTAATCCGCCAGCAGGCTCCTGGCGGCCTCCCGGACCGCTTCCCCGTCCAGCGCCACCTCATACTTTCCATCATCCATCTTTCGGAAAGCCGACTCGTTGTTGAAGCTCTTCAAGAGCTCCGCCACAGCATCTTCCCGCCTTTCCTCCGGGATCTCGACCGGCCGGTCGGACTCACCCAGGTGGCGGTTTATCTCGTAGGCGATGAGTTCCTGTTCGACGTAATGCTGTTGGATCAGGTTGATCTCGCCCAGGTGCCTGCCCAGGTAACACCCGCCGAACTGCATGGACTCGCTGCGGCGCCCTTCGAAGTCCCCCTCGCTGCGGTACTTGGGCTCCAACTCCTGGGCCTCCATGTAGTCTCGTATCTCCTGATCTTCCGGGTCCGGGTTTTCCAGGTTGGCAATCATGATGACCCGGTACATGAAGAATTCAGCCGGCTCTACCTTGATAATCACCTGGTCACCCTCCAGAAAACGCGGCTGCGCCGCTTAGCGGCCCACCGCCTTTAGGATCCGGTCCACGTGGGAATCGCCTTGGGTTAGCGTACCATCGTCGATGCCGTTCATGACCTCAATCACGGCGTCGTTGTAGGGAGTCGGGATGGCCACTTCCTGGCCCTTCTGAGCGACCAGGCCGTTCATCAAGTTGATCTCCGAGCGGCGTCCTTTCTTAACGTCCTGGGCCATGGACGCCAGCCAGTTGACCCGGCCTCCATGAGAGGCCATAAAGGCGTCCAGCTCCTCGAACACGTCCCCCTTGTCGGCGTCGGCCCAGGTCTGGGCGGGCGTGCCCTGGATGCTGACCACGTCCAGCCCCATGGCCAGGCCGACCTTCGCGCCCTCCTTGGCCAGGTTGATTCGAATCATGCGGCAGCGGGGGTCTTCGGCCATCTGTTGCGAACCCAGACCGGTGGAGGCGGAGAGCCCGTTGCCCATGGAGTTCTGACACAGCTTGGCCCAACGTTCGCCCCATAGGTTATCCGAAGCGTAGGCCCCGTCGATGTTGTCCAATAGCGCGGCTACTTTTTCGGCACGGGGCGTGATGCGCCCGTCCTGCTCACCGACGCGGAACACTGTGTGGCCCGAGTCGCGGCCCACCGCGCCGCCGCGGGTGACGAGTCCCGGCTCCCAAAGCGCAACCTCGATGTGGGAAGCGATGCAGCCGAGCTGACGCTTGGGTCCGACGATCTCGCCCATTGGGACGTCGTTCCAGCAGTTCTGCAGGGAGACGAAGAACCCGTCGTCCCGCACGTAGCGCTTGATGAAATGGGTGGCCCACTCGGTGTCGTAGGACTTGACGGAGATGAAGACGAAATCGAAGGGTTCCGAGATTCCCTGGGCGTCGGTCAGGTGCATGGCCTTCACCGGCACGGTGAACGGTCCCTGACTGCCCGTGACGTGGAGACCGTCCTTCCGCATCTTCTCGACGTGCTCCGGCCACATGTCCACGAAGGTCACGTCTTCGCCCACCTTGGACAAGAAGGCCCCAACGTAGCTGCCCAGCGCTCCGGCCCCCATGATTCCGATCTTATCGCCCATGTCGGTCCTCTCCTGTGTCCGGCGCACCGGCGTCCGCCACAGGCGCCGGTCTGTTTTACCCGGTTTGTCTAGTCTGGCTGATTACTGAGGCCCCAAGTGGGCCAGCTTGACGTTGTAGATCTGGTCCAAGTTCTGAATCTCTTCCATGACATTGGGGGGCACGGGGTCGTCCAGTCCGATGACCATCATGGCCCGCCCCCTAAGCTTCAGGCGTCCCACTTCCATGAAGCTGATGTTGATGTTGTGGCGGCCGGCGATGGTGCCGACGGCGCCGATGGAACCCGGCTGGTCCTGATTGTCCACGAATAGCATGTAGGGCGTGGTGGGCACGATATCCAGCCAGTAATCGTCAATCTTGACGATATGGGGCTCGTTGCGCATGGACGTCCCGGCCAGTGTGATCTTGCCCTCGCTGGTCTCGATCGTGGCGCTGACGATGCTGGAGTACTCCTGGGGCGAGGTATTGTGCTGCTCGGTTATGTTGAGACCCCGTTCCTTGGCCAATACCGGCGCGTTGATCAGGTTCACCTGTCCCGTGGTGATGGGCTCGAGCAACCCGGCCAAGACCGCCGCCTGTAGCGAGCGGGTGTCGTGCTCGGCAATCTCGCCTTCGTAGCTGATGGTGATGCCCAGGAATTGGCCCTCGGCCAGGTGAGTCAGCAGTTTCCCCACCACGGTGGCAACCGGCATATAGGGGGCCAGGACCGCATGCACCTCTGGAGCGACGAACGGGGCGTTGACCGTGTTCCGCGCCGGTTCGCCATTCAGCACCGCCAACACCTGCTCGGCCGCCTCGATGGCCACTTCCCGTTGGGCCTCTTCGGTGGAGGCGCCCAGGTGGGGCGTCACCACGACTTTGGGGTGCCCGACCAGCGCGGTGTTCTCCGGCGGTTCCTGGGCGAAAACGTCCAAGGCGACGCCGCACAATTGGCCCGATTCCAGCCCGTCCAAGATCGCCTGTTCGTCCACCAATTCGCCCCGGGCCACATTGATCAGGCGCGCTCCGGGCTTGAGCAAGCCCACCTCTTTACTGCCAATCATGTGCCGGGTGCCGTCGGTCAGCGGCGTGTGCAGGGTGATGAAATCGCACTCGGCCAACAGTTCTTGTAATGAAAGAAGTTGGACGCCCATGCGCATGGCGTAGTCGGGGGACACGAAGGGGTCGTACCCGATCAGTCTCATGTCGAAGCTCTGGGCGCGGCGGGCTACTTCCGAGCCCACCCGCCCCAGTCCGCAGATGCCCAGAGTCTTGTTTCGGACCTCGACGCCCATGAAGGCGCTGCGCTTCCACTCGCCGGATTTCAATGACTGGTGGGCAGCGGGCACGTTCCTGGACAGGGCCAGCATCAAAGCCATGGTGTGCTCGGCCGCGGCCACCGTGTTGCCCGTGGGGGCGTTGACCACGGCGATGCCGGCGCTGGTGGCCGCGTCCAGGTCTATGTTATCGACACCGATGCCGGCACGGCCGACCACCCGCAATTTCTTGGCGGCCTTGATGACCTCTTTGGTCACCTTGGTCTCGCTACGGACCACCAAGCCGTCGTACTCGCTGATCACGGCCAGCAGTTCCGGGGGTTTCATACCCGTTTTAACGTCAACCTCGGCATGGGATTTGAGTAGCTCAACACCCTCGGCGCCGATGGGGTCCGCCACCAGAATTTTGGGCATAGGAATCTTCCTGATTGTAGTTGATGTTTTAACGCCGCCAGGCTCAAGTCTTGCCGCGATTCAAGCCTGCCAAGACGGCGCATAAACTATAGCACAACCGGGGTCGAACGGCCCTCGAAAACTTGCGGCCGGAAGAGTTCCAACCAACTTCGTTTGACATGGTTATAACCAGACATATACTCTTGCATGATTTGTTGATACATGGGAATCGGCCGTTTTCGTGAGGTCTCCGTGAGGTTCTCCCTCAATAATGTTATCTGAGATAACGAAAACCGGCCCCTGTTGCCGGCCTGAATGGAGAGTGGTGCATTGAACCCCTCAGAAAGCCCCAAGATTCTTTTCGTAGACGACAAAGCCAACATGAGGTCATTCGTCGGACCGGCCATCACGGCCGCCGGATACCAATACTTGGAAGCGGCGGACGGCCCCACCGCATTGTTTCTCATCGAAGAGGAGCAGCCAGACCTCATCATTCTGGACATCATGCTGGATGACCCCGATTTCGGCGGGCTGGATATCTGCAAGGAGATACGAAGCTCTGGCAACCAAACACCGGTCATATTCCTGACCGTGAAAGACCGGGCCGAGGACCCCAGATTTCTCCAGCGGGCATTCAGTCTGGGTGGGGACGATTACATCACCAAACGGGAAGAATTACTTCAGATCGAAAACAACATGGGAATCCGGCCAACTGAATATCTTGAAAGCAAGTCAGACATCGATGAACTGCTCGCCAGGATTCAGGCCCGGCTGCCCCAAGCTCGTCCGGCTGCGCCTGAAGCTGCGGAACGGCTCTTGGGCGATTCGCTCCAGGTCGATTTTGAAACTGGACTGGTCCGGGTCATGAGGGAGTCCGGTTGGGAAGAGGATACTCTTACCTTGACCGAGTTGGAGATTCTTAAGCTCTTGGCGGACCGCCGCAACCGGCCGGTCGGCAGGATCCAGATCGTCGATACCGTCGACCGTGAAGGAACAATGACTGAACGCAGCCTGGAAAGCCATATTCACCGGCTCAGGCAGAAAGTGGAGCCTGACCCACGCAATCCGGTTTACATCATCACCGTTCAGCGCATCGGTTACCGGTTGCGGATTCCGGAATAGGGAGGCCAAGTTGCTGATTGCCATCTATCGAATCGAGGGCTGGTTCTTACTCGTCCTCTTAGCCGCATCCTTGCTTTTAGGGATGTTTTTCGTGGCATTGATCCACCGTCTGCGTAGAAAAAACCCTCTCACGTCCGGAACCGACGTCAACGAAGCCTTGTATCTGACCGTCAGCAGGCTCAGTCATCAGTTGAAGAACGTGGGCGAAGTCATAAGAGGGCACCTACACGGTTTCACTGACCAACTGCCCCGGGACGAGGAGCGCTGGCGCGTCGCCCGCCGGGTCATCGGCGATGAGGCCTCGGAGGTGGGCAACCTTACCCAACGCCTGGACCTCATGGTCCGATTGGGTATGTCAGGCCAACCGCTGGTCATGGAGCCGGTGAACGTACCCTTGTTGCTGGAAGACTTGATGATCAACCTGGCGCCGGCCGCGGAAGCAAAGGGTATCGTGCTAGGCGGTGTGGTCCGGGGGGAGGACGCGGGGGTCCCCCACATCTCTGGAGATGAAGCCGCCCTGCGCGAGGTATTTTCCAACTTGCTGGAGAACGCGGTGAAGCATAACAGCGCCGGTGTGGAGATTACCGGTGAGGTCCGGCACACCGGCGGCCGACTTATTGTCACCATCTCCGACACCGGGACGGGCATTCCCCAGGAATTGGTGGCCACCATGTTCGGCAGAGGAAACCGCCGCTACGCGCCTGGGCAGAACAGAGGAACGGGAATGGGCCTCTATCTCTGCCAGTTGCTGACTGAGCTACACGGCGGGTCCATATCCGTTTCATCACCGGAAAACGGCGGGACTTCCTTTGAGATTGTTCTGCCGCTTCGCCGTTCCAGATAATCTTCCCGGCGCGTGAGGTCT
>CAYMZL010000076.1:7930-8239 GCA_964394825.1 uncultured Dehalococcoidia bacterium
TTCACTACCATTGGGACATACAAACCAATGGGGAGGTAACCATGTATCGAATTACTCGAAAACCCATTTCGGCCCTGGTGTTCATTCCTCTGATTCTCTTGATCGCCCTGGCCTCCGGCTGTGGCGATGATGGACCATTTTCGAGGGAGAAAACAGCCACTCCGGTTTCGCCGGCAGCGGCACCAACAACTTCGCCAACGGCCACACCGGCCCCCGCGCCCACAGCAGAGGCCACGCCTTTGCAGCCGCTGCCTGTGTCACCCGATGATGTATCGCTGACCGTGCACATCGAGCCCTTGGATGTTGGGT
>CAYMZL010000077.1:0-8202 GCA_964394825.1 uncultured Dehalococcoidia bacterium
TCAACAGCGTAGCGGCGAGAAGCTTCGGTTAAGAACTCCGTGGATTTACGCCCGATGATTTCGCTACGCTCGTAGCCCAGCGCCTCGAGCCAATAGTCATTGACGGACAGCAGGTTCCCATCACGATCACTAGAATGCATCATCACCCGTGTGTGCTCGTATAGATCACGATAACGCTCTTCGCTCTGACGCATCGCCTCCTCAGCCTCTACCCGTTCGGCATAGAGTTGGGCGTTGGCGATGGCGCCGGCGATCTGAGCGCCGATCGATTCCGCCACTCGCACGTCATCATCGCTGTACGCATTGGCCTCTTTTGACTGTAGGCCCAATACCGCCACCACTTCCCCTTGGGAAATGAGGGGAACTACCATGAAGGATTTGAGGCCGGCCCGGTAGAGCGTAACCACTGAGGGGAACAACTCCGCCAATTCTTCTTCGCGGATGGACTGGATGAGCCGGGTTTTCTTGGTCCTGGCCGTAAGGCCGCTGGACGACTCCGACAGGGGGGCCGTTTGACCTAAAGTTAACGCCGAAACATCAATCCCAGTGACGTAGGTATGGATGGCAATCTCGTTTTCTTGGTCGATAACGTTGATCGACAACCGGTCGAAGTTGATCAATTTTCCGACTTCGCTGCCGATCCGCCGGTACACCTCATCGATGTCCAAAGAAGAATTCACGATGCGCCCAATTTCGGCCATCACCGAGGTTTCTTCGGCCCATCGCCGCTCCGCTTCCTCCGCAGCATTCCTGTCGGTAATATCGGAGATGAAGGCCAAGGCGAGGGGACCACTCTCCGTTGGAACGGAACTGAGCCCAATTTCCAAGGGTACAGAGCTCCCGTCTTTTCGTAGTCCGTTCAAGTCCCGGCCCATGACCATGGGCCACATTTTCGGCCCGAAGAAGTAGGATTCACGATGGGCGTCGTGGCCGGGTTGTAACTCTTGCGGCATCAGCATATCCACCGATTGTCCCAGTAGTTCCTCACGGCTGTAGCCAAAGATCTCTAAAGCGGCATCATTTACCTGCACGATTTCCCCAGCCTCACTGGTGGCGATGATCCCCTGCGGCGCCGACTCCAACAATGCCTTGGCTCTCCCCTCGCTCTGACGGAGGTTATTCTCAACCTGCTTGCCCTGCTCGTATAATTCAGCATTTCTGACCGCAGGGGCAATCTGGTTGGCAAGGCGCTCAATTATCGCCTGCTCCCGCGGACCGAAAGCTGCCACTATTTTGCTCCTTAGGTTCAGGGCGCCGAACACTTGACCCCTGTAGACCAAAGGAGTGTGTATGCTGGCCAGCAGCCCCCGGTTGAAAAACTTCGGGTCCGATGAAAATTGGGTTTGGGAGGATATGTCTTCCGTGACAAGAGTCTGACCGGTTATCAATACCTCCTGCGTTCGGGTGCCCTCCAAGGGCACGTTTTGACCCTCACCGTACCCTGGCACCGTCTGCCCGAAATGATATTTATACTCGAAGGCGCCGGCGTCCTGGTCAATGACCGCTATAGCGACGCGGTCAAAGTCCACTAATTGCCCTAATTGTTGGGCGAACTCTCCATACACATGCTGGATGTCCAACGTGGATGTGACAACTCTCGCTACCTCGTCCACCATGGACAGCTCTCTCGCGAGTCGCAACTCCGCTGCTTCCAAGCGTCTACGTTCATTGATCTCGAGAGCCAGCGCTTGCTGAGCAATTTCGCGTGCGGCGCCTCGCTGCAGCCGGGTGTAAACAAGGAGGGAAGCAATGGCACTGAACATGACGGCCAGACAGATTTCCAACGCAAACCACAGCGCGCTTAGATTATCCGAGTTTCTCAGGTGCAACGTCCAAGAGCCGTTGGGCACCTCGATGTTAAAGGTAACCGAATCCCGTATGTCTCCCTCAGCCACCGAGGCAAACACGTCTGGCTGTCCGGTGTCGGGGTGGACCCGGGACAGCCAATAATGGTGGCCCTGCTCTGGGACAATCGCCAGATCTGCCGCTGCAAGCAGATTGGACAACCGGATCAAGGCGATGGTGAATCCCCAGAAGCCCTCTTCGCCCTGATCGCCGGGAACGAATACCGGCAAATACCCAATCACCGCTGTGCCGCCTTGGACCAGCTCGAAGGGCCCGGCGAGGGTCAAACGCCCCGATTCAATGGCCTTCAGAGATTCCGCGCGCCGGGCTGGGTCGTTCAGTAGGTCCTGGCCAATGGCCTGCTCGTTCCCTTCCAAAGGATAAATTTGTGAAACGACCCCCTTGGGAGCGAGCTGCAAGCTGTCGATTCCCCCGAAAATCTCGATCAATTCCGCAGCAACGGAGTCAAAGTCGCGGATCATACGATCATCGATTTGTCGAATCAGGAACGCAAGTGTAAAGGTCGAGGACAAAGACGCCTCAAGTTGCTGCTCCAAGGACGAAGCCACCACGATTCCCAAGTTATTCAAGTTTCTGCGCTCGTCTCCCCGCCTATCCAGTTCTATCACGAGCACGAGAACAACCCCTATGGCGCTCAAGGCCACAAACAAAAGTGACGCCATAAGAAAATGTTGACGTTGGGATCTGGTAGTTGAAGCGTTGTTTTTACTTGCTGCCATGGTTGTTACAGGATGTTGTAACTTTAAAGTTATGTCGAGCCGTTCATTTAGAAGTTCTCGTAAACAATTGTAGGATTTCCCTTCCAAGCCAATAACCGTTTAGCGCGCTTCCGTCGCTGTTTCGTAAAATTGACTGCCCGCTGTCGGTAGCGCCATCTTTAAACTCTCCAGCTCGAATCGGGAACCGATCGTTAGCCAATTTACATAAATTTAAACTTGAACGCCGGTGAAACACGTAACAGAGTTGTTTCAATGGCGTTAGAATACGTACCGCTTTGGGCGGGGAAAATATCTCACCCTGCCGTAGTCAGTTAGCGGACGTTGGGATTGTGGAACTTACGACGCCAGCCCTGGACGGTACAACGATGGCGGCCAACGCGGCGGGAGATCAGACCTACGAAGCGGGAGGGCTTGAGCGACTGCCGGCTCGAACGGACACGGCGATCAGGGATCTGGAGGCTCAAAAGAAGGGGGTGACGAACCGCCGCCACCCCGGCTTCCGACGGGGCTTCGACGAGCTCGGACTCTGCGGGGCGCATCCAGCACGCTAGGAACCACCTCGCCCCGGATAACCGGCTTACCTGGTGAGCCTGACCGGCGAGGATGCACTATTGGCGACAGGGTGCCAGCGGCCGGGGTGCGATCGCCCCTTTGTTTACGTCCGGCGAAAGCCCTTGCTTTGCTTCCCTCGCCGGTATCACTCGCGATGTGCTCGGGGTCTAGTTGAAACCGAACAGGTTACCGCCGAAGAAGTTGAACGCTCCGTCTTGTATGACGAAGGAACCGTCTTGCTCCAGCGCCTCCCCGAAGTTGGCCAGGTTGGCCAATTCGTCGAAGGCGGTAGCCGCGCCGGCAATCGCATCGAAGTCGCCCAAGCCGCCCAGGAGATTGGCGCCGGCGGCTTCCAGGACCGCCTCAAGGGTTTCATGGTCGAATCCGCCGATCTGGTCATGGTCCAGCCCAGTGAAAATACCACCCACCACGGAAGGGTCGAACTCGGCGAAGAAGTCCGCCTGAATATTGGCCACGATGGTCTCGAGTTGTTCGGCACCTAGGTCCAGCTTCAGGGTGAAGCCATACTCGGCGTAGGAGGTCAACAGCATGGCCGCTTCCTCCGGTCCATCGGCTTTGGCGTCCTCAATGGCAGCCACCTCGTCCGGATTTACCGCGGGGTTCAACTTGGCTTCAGACTGAGAATCGGAACCGACAGGCTCCGCGGTTGAGACCTGGGAGTCCGAGGACTCCTTGGTGGCCGACTTGGATTCCAGTACCAGGGAGTCTAAAGCGGAAGAGTCCGCGGGCTGGGTTCCCTTGGCAAGAGAGCTGTCGCTGGCCTTGGACACCGATGGCGCCGTGGGGGATGTAGTCTCCGGCGCTTGGGGGGCAACGGCGGAGTCTTCTTTGGCGCCACAGCCCACCACTGCCAAGGGAACGATGATGAGGAATGCCAAGGTTGCCCAAGTATGAAACGGTGCGATTTTCACTCAGGTGCAATTCCTTATTAGATTGCGCGGCGAGAATTGGTCGTCTTGCGATCAATCAGGGGGACCGCATCAGTGATTATGTCTAGCTCGTTGGTCATGGTTGTTTTCTTGTTCTACATGTGGTCCTAAAACGATGTGCGTAGAGTCGGCAATACTTTGGACTTAGTTGGCCGGTCCGAAAATTATGTAAGGCGCTTCAGGGATCCGGCCTCCGGGGATCTGGACTTCTACTTGGGTCGAAGAAGAGTCTGATTGGGGGTCGACTCCGAATTCCCGGACCATCGCCGATTCGAATGGCCTGGCGATCATGAACAATATGACCGCTACCATGACCAGATAAGCGACCACAAACATCGCTATGGTTTTCCTGCTGAATTGCGGCGCCAAATACAGCATCCCGGCGTTGTGGTTCACCTGGACGTTCGTTGTCGCTGACATGGTTCGGTTCCTCTCCATCCGTTTTGTCCCGACAACATCGTCCGCCTGGGTGGAACGCCCGCATATGCCGGATGTCACGCATTTTTGGAAACGAGGGAAACCCAGTTAAACCTGGGCGGTATAGGTAGCACTACCTATCCTGGTTCTGACCGCTCCGCTGGACTCTGTCACTGGCGGTGTAACTACCCAGAATCGGCGGTTGGAAATGCCCCACCCTGCGAGATAAAACCGATTACTCTTTCCTTGCCAGGAAGGAGGGTTGGGATGCTGAAGGCGGCGATGTGATGCGCCTACACGACAAGGCAAGCAAGGGCCACACCGCGCGGGTAATCGAAGCCGGTAATGTCATGTTTGTAAAGTTGGCCGGGTGGATCAGACTCTGATCCGCGTGGGCTTGGCCACTGCTTGGACCAGAGACGGCCAGCACCAAGACCATTTGGTGGGGCTGGCGCAGGAAGCTAGGCGGGAGTACGCCGGTTGACTCTGGTGAACATTCCTGCCTAGCGTTGGGGCCACATGGAAAGTTGGGGCCATTTGGGGGCCATTTCAAAAAAAGAAAGCCCGGGAATGAATAATCCGGGCTTAATCGGGCCTAAATATTGGTGACCCGCCTAGGGGTCGAAGAGAGAACCTACTGATTAAGAGTCTCAAGCCCCTCGTCACAATGCGTCTGCCCACCCAACCCAACTACCAATTTCACGCCTAATCTGTCTCATCCAGTACGTTACGTAAAGTTCCATCAAGTACAGTTGGCGGCGATTCGGCGGGTATCAATCTGGGGGAATTAGGCCGCATTCCTAATACGCCTGAGTCAGAAACAGATGCAGGTCACCGTGTTGGTCACACCCTTTATGGGGCGTATCTTGTGCCTCAGGATCACCGTGATGTCCTCCTGGGTATCGGCTTCCAGGTCCACCACAAAATCGTAGGGGCCCAGTACCTCGTGGACCACGGCCCCGGTGATGGCCTGCAGTTTCTTGATAACGTCCTGGGTGCTGGTGGGATCGACGCTGACCAAGATGTAAGCGTTTGCCGCCATGGCGTGACCTCTCTTCCGATTAGTTTAGACAGGCTATACCCAAAACACGGCGCGGCCTAAGGCAACTCGACGCCGGCGTTGGTGATTGCCTCATAAAGGTGACAGGAAGTCCGGTGTCCTTCCCCCACGGTTCTTTCCGCCGGGTATTCGGTGGAACACCGGTCCATAACCATGGGGCATCGGGGATGGAAGGTGCAGCCCGGCGGCGGGTCGATGGGCGACGGCACCTCGCCTCGCAGCACGATCTCCTCCCGCTGCTTCCGCGGATGGGCGGGCAGGGCGGCGGAGATGAGCGCCTTGGTGTAGGGGTGTTTGGGGTCGCCGAACAGGGCTGAGGGCGGGCCGTCTTCCCCAATCTTCCCCAGGTACATCACGCCCACCCGGTGGCTCATGTAGCGGACCGTGGCCAGATTATGGGCGATCAGCAGGTAACTGAGGCCGTGGTTCTGCTGCAATTCTTTGAGCAGGTTCAATATCTGGGCCCTGATGGAAACGTCCAGAGCCGAAACCGGCTCGTCCAAGACCATCAGGCTGGGCCGCGTGGAGAGGGCTCTGGCGATGGCGATGCGCTGGCGTTGCCCCCCGCTGAACTCGTGGGGATAGTGCTGAGCGTGGTAGGGACGGAGCCCCACAATCTCCAGCAGCTCGCACACCCGCACCCGCAATTCCGCCTTGGACAGCCGCCAGTGGGTGACCATCGGTTCGGCGATGATCGACTCCACCCGCATCCTGGGGTTCAACGAGCTCCAGGGGTCCTGGAACACCGCCTGCACCGACGCCCGGTACTCGTTCCGTTCCTCACGGTTAAGTTTGTGGATGTTCTTGCCCTGGAAGTAGACTACACCGGCCGTGGGCTTTTCCACCATCAAGAACATCCTGGCGGTGGTGGTCTTGCCGCAACCTGACTCTCCCACCAGGCTGTAGGTCTGGCCTTTGGGAATGGTGATGGAGATGCCGTCCACGGCCTTCAAGTTGCCGACCCTTTTTCTCAGCACCATCCCCTTCATGACCGGGTAATACTTTCGCAGTCCCTCGGCGTGGGCCAACGCTCCGTTGTACTCTGGTCGGTCATCGTCAGGGGGGTCCAGCGTGGCCTTAATCGGCGACCGAATGTTCACCGCTGTGCCTCCAACATCTCGAAATATGACCATCGGCGATGGCGAATCCGGGTGGATAGACCTCGCATTTATCAAAGGCATATTCACACCGGGGCGCGAAGGCGCATCCCGGCGGCAGGTCGTCCAGCGAAGGCGGCTGCCCCTCGATGGACGGCAGGTGGCTGACATCCTCATCCAGATCCGGCACGGACCGCATCAACGCCTGGGTGTACGGATGAGAAGGACTGTCGAAGAGACGCATCACATCCGCCTGTTCGACGAATCTCCCGGCGTACATCACGGCAACCCGGTCGCACATCCTCGCCACGATTCCCAGGTCGTGGGTGATGAAGATGATGGCCGTGCCCGTGTTTTCCTGGATCTCCTTCAGCAGCTTCAGGTATTGGAGTTGGACCGTGGCGTCCAGCGAGGTTGTGGGCTCGTCGGCGATGAGCACGTCCGGTGAGCGGGAGATGGCGATGGCTCCGACCACTCTTTGCCGCATGCCGCCGCTCAGTTCATGGGGGAATGCGTTCAGGCGTGCTTCCGGTGACGGGATACTCACCTTAGCCAGTAGGTCCGCGGCCATCTCCCGCAGTCTTGAGGTGGGCACTTTGAATGCCAAACGCAACGACTCGATGACCTGGTTCCCAATGGTGAATACGGGGTTTAGGGAGGTGAGCGGGTCCTGCATGACCATGCAGATGCCGCGGCCCCGCACCTCTCTCATCTCCGAGGCGCTGGCTTCCAGCAAGTCCTGGCCTTTGTAGAGGACCCTCCCGCCAACGATTCGGCCCGCCGGTTTGGGCACCAAACCCAGGATGGACCAAGCCGTCATGCTTTTGCCGGAGCCCGATTCGCCGACGATTCCCAGGGTCTCGCCGGGGTAAAGATCAAAGCTGATGCCGTCCACCGCTTTCACCACCCCGGTGCGGGTGTAGAAATAGGTGCGCAGGTCCTCGACCCGCAACAGGGGCTCGTCCGGTTTGTTCCCATTGACCATGTCTTAGGCTCCTTTCGATGCCGCTTCCCCACATGGAAGGCTCCCGGTCAAAACGCCTTGGGGAAGCGCGCTCACATCGACCTCCGAAGTTTCGGGTCCAGGGTGTCCCTAAGCCAGTCGCCGAAGAAGTTGAACGCCATCACCACCATGGTGATCACCAATCCCGGCAGGAGCGATAGCCACCACATGCTGACCAGGAAGTCGCGGCCCTCGGCCACCATCAGGCCCCAGGCGGAGGCGCCGGGCGCCAGGCCCAAGCCCAAGAAGCTCAAGGACGCTTCCAACAGAATCGTCTGACCCACCAGAAGCGTGAGAATTATCAATAGTGTGTTCACCACGTTGGGGAAAATGTGCCGCCAGATAATCACGCCCGGAGAGACGCCGGTGATGCGGGCGGCCAAGATGAAGTCCAGGTTCTTGACCCGCAGCACCTCCCCCCGGATCATCCGGGAAAAGCGGGCCCAAACGGTCACCGCGATGGCCAGAATGATGTTTTCTATCCCGGCGCCCAGGATGGTGACGATAATCATGGCGGCCAGGATGGTGGGGAATCCCA
>CAYMZL010000078.1:0-8170 GCA_964394825.1 uncultured Dehalococcoidia bacterium
CGACGCGGAAGCAACAGAAGACCCGGCCCATTTCAACGAAATGATGTTTTCAACCGGCACCTACACCGGGGGAAGCATGCGGGACTTCTTCCGTGAGGTGTCATACGGCAACTTGGACATAACCGGTGAAGTTAGCGGCCGGGACGGGGCCACCAGCGGCTGGTACCGGGCGCCCAATCCAAAATCCTATTACACCAGCGGGAACTACGGATTTGGCCCCCCCTCAGAACGCCCAAAAGTTGGTCGAAGACGTGATCGACCTCGCCGCACCACACGTGAACTTCGCAGAATACACCGACAGTGATACGGGCGTGGTCGAGGCCCTCATTATCATCGCCGCCGGCTCTGGAGCGGAGGTCACTGAAAACACCGGTGATATCTGGTCTCACAAATGGGGAATCAACACAAAAACAGTGGGTGGAGTGAAATTCCAGACCTACTTCATGGCGCCGGAGGACGGTCGCGCCGGGGTGATGTGTCACGAATTGGGGCACTTACTGTTGGCCCGACTTGTAAGGCACAGACTACAGCTCAAACGGGACCGGCAATTGGAATCAGATGGCGGGCGGTAGTTGGAAATACCGGGGAATCACTCCCGCCCATCCAGTCGCATGGTGCAAGAGCACCGCTGGGCGGGTGACCCCCACCACCATCTTCAACGCCTCACAAAACGTCACCATCCAGCCGTACTCTGCCAACGGGCAGATCGTCAAATTCACAAACGGGAGCGCCGGAAGACTGGGTACGACAGTTATATGTCCGGAGGAGGTCTAATCATGTAGCACATCGACGATAACCAGGCGAACAACACATATGAGATGGGAAGACGTTGCGAGTGAGGGTATCAGTTGCAAGCCAGATCACCAAGTTTTCTGCTACTACCTACAGATACCGGTTTTAGCCACTTGATTTTCTTCAAATTAGGGGATTCTCTGATGCGGCGAATGAAAGTGCTTGCGGTAGCTATGGTCGCATTGGGCGTTCTGTTGTTGGGGACAGACTTGACGTACACCGGTCAGGATTCGAGCGCGAATGTCAACGTCGAAGGAACGGCGGTCGGCATTCCCTGGATAGTGATTGACGACGTGAACAGCGCGGCTGACTATCACCCCACCATTGCGATTTCGGTTCCTCCCTTTACCCCGTTCGAGTGGACCCAATTAGACCAAAACACCCAGGAATCGAATACGAATTAATGGGGCCAAGCCCCGCCGCAGGGAATGTTTAGGATGGGGGCACGCCCAAGTAGTCCGCCAGGTCCCCGACGCGGTCGAACCGCCCCACGGTCTTGAGGAATTCCTCCAAGGACTCACTCCCGTCGCGGAGTTCCTCCAGTTGGTCCCCGATGGGGCTGACCGAGGCCGCGCCGGTGGCGTAGGAGCCGTGGAAGGCGAAGAAGGCCTGGTTGATCTTGCGGACGAAGTAGCCGTTGTCATCCAGGAACTGCCGGCGCTCTTCCATGTAGGACTCGGCCTCCTCGATCTTGCCCTCAGCCAACAGCCCTTCGGCCGTCAGCCGGGTCTCCCGCATCTCCTCATTGAAGTCGAAACTGTCCGCGTCCGGCGGGCCGGTGGAAGGTTCACGGTTGACCACCTCCCCGGTCATGGCGGTGAAGGCACGGTCACCGATGATTCTCCCGCCGATGGTGGCCGCCGTTTCGTTCAGGGTGGTCATATCGGCGTTGTCCCAGAAGTGCTGGCCCACGGGCTGGAAAAAGAACCAGTGGTGCAGCCACTCGTGGGCCGTGGTCACCAGCGCCTCGTGGAGGGTGCCCGACGCCGACACCACGCTGGGAAAGGTGGCGACACCGCCGGTGCTCACTATCAGCGCCGACACCCCGTCTTCTCGGAATATCAGGTCTTCCAGCCGCTCCCGTTCCGGGTCTGAGATACCGGGTTTCAACAACGTGGAACTCTCCTGGACGATGCGGTCCCGCGGGGAGATTATCAACGCCCCCGGGGAATCGGCGTACACCGTGTCCACCGGCGGGAAGATGAGACCGATCCGCGAGGAGAACCCTTCCTGGACAAGGACTGCGCTTATCTCCGACTCCATGGTCTCTTCCACGTCGGGCTGTATATCGCTTCGCCGTTGCCGCAATTGCTCGATCCGTTCCATGATATTTGAAATACCGGGCCCATCGCCCTCGGCCGGCAGATCCCGCTCCAATTCCCTGATCTGCGCCCTCAGATCAAAGAATTCCTGGGCCTGGGCGATCCGGTCTTTCCGGGACGGCTCCGAGTTCCAGGGCAGGATATCTTGGAACTTGTGGACCCACTTGTCCATGAAGTGGTCCACTTCCCAACGCAGCAGGCTGTACTTGTGGGGCGCCACCGCAGCTTCGCTGGCGGAGAGGCTGTCGCCGCCGTGGGCGGCCCCGAGCAGCATCAGGGTGACGACGGAAAGCAGAAAAATCCTTTTCAGTATCTTGAACACAAGTTTATTCAAAACCCGGCTGTGCCGGCGGCGGTTAGGCTAGGACCCGGTAGCGGTAGCTGGACTCCAACAAGTCGCCCTCTTGGAAGCGGTTGAAACGGAGCGGCGAGATATCCACGCTGCTGGCAGCTCCTTCAACGATGAGTTCAGCCATGGTGACCCCAATCATGGGCGAGAGCTTGAAACCGTGGCCGCTGAAGCCGACGGCGCAGTACAGACCATCTATCCCCGGCACCGCGTCCAGGATGGGGTGCCAGTCCGGCGTCGTGGTGAACAACCCGGACCAGCCGCCGCGGAAATATGCGTCGGACATGGCCGGTATCCTACGTTCCAGGCGGCCCAGGGCGTCGGCCATCACGTCCATGTCCACACCCTGGTTATAGGTCTCAAGGTCCACTTCCTCCTCGTCCCCGAAACCCATCATGGTCAGCGCGCTGCCGTCGGGCCGGAACGAGAAAGACTGGGCAATGTCTCCCACCGTGGGGTGCAGGGGCAGTTTGTCCACCGGACGGGTGAGGGAGGCCACCTGATGCCGCACCGGGACCAAGGGCACGTCCACGCCCATCTTGGCCAACACCATCTTGGACCACGGGCCCGCCGCCACCACCGCCACGGGAGTCTCCACCCGCCCCTCGGCGGTGACCACGGCCTTGACCCGCCCGCCCGAGACCTCGATCTCCGTGGCCGGGTTTCGCAGCACGATCTCGGCCCCCATCTTCCTGGCCCCCGCCCCGTAAGAAGTGGTGACCATGTAGGGGTCAGCGTAACCCGACTGGGGCTCCCAGGCCATGACCTCGTCTTCCTTCACCGACACCATCGGGGCGATGTCCCGCAGGTCGTTGGCGGTAACCTGCATGGTGTCGATGCCCAGGCCGTACTGCATGGCCACGTTCCGTTCCAGCCCGCCCCGGTCTTCCGCGTTCACCACCACCAGATAGCCGGTCTCAACAAAGCCCGACTCGCCGCCCACCATCTCAGTGAAGTGGGTAAAGACGTTCAGGCTTTTCCAGGCCATCTTGGCGGTCACGGGATTGGAGTAATGCATCCGGCAGATGGCCTGAGAGCGCCCGGTGGAACCCGAACCAAGCACGTCTTTCTCCAGCAGCAGGGTGTCGGTCACGCCCAGGCGGCCCAGGTTGAACAATATGCTGGTCCCAATCACGCCGCCGCCTATCATCACTACGTCAGCCGTTGTTTTCATGGCTGGTTTGCCTCCGGGATGCGCTATCTCGGCCGCTGTCCGGCTTTTATGACTATACAGGCATCGCAGCAGTATGAACACACCGGCTAGCTGCTCGTGTTGGACCATTGATTTCGGCCGATTCCCACATTCCGTTCGTGCCTGTTGACAGCCGTTGGCCGCAGGCGTAGACTCTATTGCAATGCTAAAGGTGAACGGCAACCCCTGCGCCTCTTGTTGTACCTGTATCTGTGACATAGGGACCAGGTAACCTTCTGCGTTAAACAAAAACACCACTAGGAATCCTTGGACCCGCCAACGTGAATGAAATTGGCGGGTTTTTTTATTCGCGCAAAATATTCGGAGGACAAGTTGACCAGCCATACCTCGACCGGACCGGCAAAGACCCAGGAGACCATCCACGAAGAGAGCTTGGAGTTATCCAAGAATTCTCACAGCATCATTCCCTTCATGGAAGATGAGATTGTGCGGTTGGAAGAGGAGTCGTCGAAGTTCGTGGCCGGCGAACAAGACAATGCGGAGTTCACACCCTTCCGCTTGAAGCAGGGCGTCTACGGCCAGCGCCAATCCGACGTACAGATGATTCGTGTCAAGGTCCCGGGCGGCATCGTCACCCCAGAGGCCATGGATGCCCTGGGCGAGTTCGCCGAGAACTACGCCCCGCTGGGCAAGGGCCACATCACCACCAGGGAAAACATCCAGTTCCACCACGTCCCTCTGGCCCAGTGCCCGGACGGGTTGCGGCTGCTCGGCGCGGCCGGTCTGAGCACCCGCGAGGCCTGCGGCAACGTGGTGCGGAACGTGGTGGGCGCGCCCACCTCCGGGGTCTGCACCGCCGAGGTCTTTGACCCCACTCCCTATCTGGCCGCCTATGTCCGCTTCGCGGTGCGCCATCCCCTGACGCAAGCCTTCCCCCGGAAGTTCAAGACCGCCTTCACCGGCTGCGACGACCACGACCACGTCGCCGCCGCGATCCAAGACCTGACCTACGTGTCTCAGATACGGGTGGAGAACGGAGTCGAGCAGCGCGGCTTCAAGGTGTTCGTCGGCGGCGGCACGTCCATCATGCCCCGGTTGGCCAAACCCCTCTATGACTTCCTGCCGGAGGAAGACTTCCTCCGGGTAGCCCTGGCCATCTTCACGGTGTTCAACAACGCTGATATTCTGCGCAAGAACCGCATGATGGCCCGCCTGAAGGTACTGATCGACAAGATCGGCCTGGACGAATTCAAATCCCAGGTTGAGACCGAACTGGAGAATATCGGGGCCATCGACCCCAGCCCTTGGATGAACGTTGAAGAGCTGATGCGGGAGGACCCTCCCGAGCTGGCGCCCAACGCGGCTAATGGCCATAACGGCGGCGGCGACTACGCCGAGTGGCGCCGAACCAACGTGGAAGCCCAGAAACAGGCGGGCTATTTCGTCGTACACGTGAAGCCATATCGCGGAGACCTCACGGCGGCCCAGTTCCACGGCCTGGCCGGCATCATGCGCAGGTACACCGGCGGCCGGGCCCGCACCAGCCAGGAGCAGAACTTGGCCCTGCGGTTCGTGCCGGAACACATGCTCCATGACGTGTGGGAAGAGTTGACGGACATCGGCCTGGCGGAAGCCAACGCTCATTCCATCACCAACGTGGTCTCGTGCCCCGGCACCGATAGCTGCAAACTGGGCATAACCTCATCCATGGGTTTGGCCGGGGCTCTGAAAGAGGAGATGGAAAGCTGGAACGGCCTACTTCAAGACGAGGGTGTTAACGACATCCGCGTCAAGATGAGCGGCTGCCCCAACGGTTGCGGCCTGCATCACATCGCCAACATCGGCTTCCACGGTGCGGCCGTGAAGGGCACCGACGGCGAGCAGATCCCCGCCTACGAAATGTTCCTGGGCGGGAACTACGGCGATACCAAAGTTGAGAATTCCCGTATCGGGACCCGGATCCCCAAGATCAAGATTCCGGCCAAGTCCGTGCCCAGAGTGTTGAAAGAAGTGGTCACCTACTACAAAGAGAACCGCTCCGATGGCGAGGGCTTCAACAAGTTCCTGGACCGTGTCGGACTGGAAGAACTCACCGAGGTTGCCGCCAGGGCTCAACAAGCCGCCGCCGATGCTGCTCCCGGTTCAGACCTGTACGTAGACTGGGAACGCTCCAACCTGTACAAACTGGAACGGGGCGAGGGCGAGTGCTCGGTCTAGAGCGTCACTGATTTGGCATCTTCCCTGGCAGGCAAGACCATCGCTTACGTCGAGGCCCGCATGCTCTCTGAGATGGGGGCCTTGATCGAACGTCACGGCGGGACCCCCTACCCGGCTCCGGTGCTGCAAGAAATTCACCTGGGCGACACTCCCGAGGTGATCAGGTTGGTGGAAGACATCTGCGCCGGCATCGTGCAGGTGATGGTCTTCCAAACCGGCGTGGGCACCAAGGCGCTCTTTGACAGCGCGGCGTCCCAGGGTAGAGAGCCGGAGATACTCGAAGCTCTGGCCGGTCTCATCGTCATAGCCCGCAGCCCCAAGCCCGCCGCCGTGCTGCGCCGTAACCAGGTCCGCATCGATCACATGCCTCCGGAGCCGTTCACCTCGGCCGATCTCATCGCCGCCATCAAAGATCTCGACCTGGCCGGTAAAGAGGTGGCGGTGCAAGCCTACGGCGGCCCCAATAGCCTGCTCACCCAGACCCTGAAAAAGCGGGGCGCCACGGTCCGCGAGGTCTCCCTTTATACCTGGGGTCTTCCGGAAGACGTCACACCCGCATTGGGATTGATCGACGACTTGGAAAAGGGCAACATCGACGCCATTGCCTTCACCAGCCAACCCCAGGTTGGCAATCTCCTGGCGATAGCCGCCCAGGCGGGGAAAGAAGAATCGCTGCGGAACATCCTGGCCCGAGGGCCGGTGGTCGTGGCCTCGGTGGGTCCCATCTGCACCAAGCGGATGATTGAAGCCGGCTTCCGGGTGGATGTTGAGCCGGACCATCCCCACATGGGCAATCTCATCTTGGCCTTGGCGGAGCACCTGAGTCCGGACCGTGTCGCAACAGGTTAACCCCTGCGTTAACGGCACAAGAAAATAAACGGGCGGCCATGGGCCGCCCGTTTCGATCTCACCATCACGCCAGGGGAACGGTCAACTCTTGATCCAGCGCTTGAACCGGTCCCAGGGAGACCCCAGTGGGTCCTCGATGGACTCCCCCCGCCATCTCTTCTCAAGAGATATATTCCTGGGAGTGACGAAAAAGAGCAGGTAACCAGCCACCAACAGGGCCAGCCCGACCCAGATCAACACCCATATCTGGAGCAGGGCGGTGACGATGAATACAATCAGGCCCGTCAAGAGGATCTTGCCGGGTGTTATTGAGGGCCAACGCCCCGGGGGGGAAAAAGAGACCGGGGTCTTGTTGGAACTGGCGGCCTGGCGCACGGCCCTGGGGCGGTCTTCCAGGGGCTTTTCCGACTCCCGGACCGATTCGTCGGGCGCGACTTCTCCGGCGTTCTTTAGGATCTCTTCGATCTCTTTTTGGTACTTATTAGACATAAAATCTGGGTGCCGCGGTATCAGGCGCTATCTCTTTTCTTAGGAATATCCCAACGCAGGAAATTGCCTTTGGAGCCGCTCGCTCCGGGCGCCTGCGACGGTTACACCATCCACGCACGCGTTCACGCTCGATTGTCACCCGCGATTATACAGTACATAACTGCCAGCGGGAAGACAAGTAATCGAGCCTGGCCAGGCACGGATTCCGGACTGGAGAATTGCGGCTAGCCGGCCTCTGAGTGGCCTTCATATCGTCCAAAGCGTCCGGTGACCAGGAATATCACCCTCTCGGCGATGTTGGTCGCCCGGTCGGCGATCCGTTCCAGGTCGTGGGCCACCCACAGGAAATGAGTTGCCGCCGTAATGGTGTGGGGGTGCTGCCCCATGTCCAGAAATATCTGGCGGCAGACCTCATCGTAAAGATCGTCCACTTCGTCATCCGAGTCCCAGACCTCGTTGGCCAGCGCCGTATCCCGGTCCACCATTGCTTGCAAGCTCCGCCGCAGCATGGCGACGCCCATCTGGGCCATCCGGGGGAACTGCTTGGGCGTCGCCACCGGTACGTCGTCGCCGATAATCATGCATATCTTACCGATACCTTCGGCGTAGTCCCCCATCCGCTCCAGTTCGACCGCGATATGCAGGACGGCCACCAGGGTTCTCAGGTCGATGGCCAGGGGTTGCTGGGTGGCAATGAGGTCGATGCACTTCTCTTCCAGTTCAAAGCGCTTTTCATCTATCAGGTCGTCTTCGCCCACCACCTCGTAGGCCACGGCCAAGTCCCGCCGCTCCAGAGCGTCCATGGACTTGATTATCGCCCGTTCCACCATCTCGCCCAGGCCCACCAACTCGGCCTGAAGTTCTTCCAAACTACGATCGAAATCAGCCCTGACCATAACCCCTCCCCTGCCTAGCCAAACCTGCCGGTTATATAGGCCTCAGTCCGCTCGTCCTCAGGGTTGGTGAATATCTGCCGGCTCTCGCCGAACTCCACCATGA
>CAYMZL010000079.1:0-8169 GCA_964394825.1 uncultured Dehalococcoidia bacterium
GGAGGAAAAGCCCAGACTCTCCAGCAATTCATGATTGTGCTCCCCCAAGAGCGGCGGGTGCCGGTCCAGGCCACCTGGAGGGTGGGAGAATTTGATGGGGGTGCCGGTCTGTTTTATCTTCCCCAGGGTAGGGTGGGCCATCTCCAGGTACATGTCCCTGGAGAGCAATTGAGGGTCCGAGAACACGTCGGCCAGGTCGTTGATCGGGCCGCAGGGCACGTTCGCCTTCTGCAGCTTCTCCACCCAGTAATTAACCGGTTGTTTGAGGAAGATCTCCTGAAGATAAGGCACAATCTTGCTTCGGTTTTTCGCCCGTTCAACGTTGGTGGTATAGTCTGGATCGTCTTTCAAACCGGGCAGTTTCATGCCCTCGCAGAACCGCTCCCAGATCCGCTCCGAGCCCACGGCCAGGTTGAGGTATTTGTTGTCCTGGCACATGAAGGCCTGATAGGGCACCAGGTTGGGGTGGGCCGCGCCCAAACGCTTGGGCGGCTCGCCGTTGGCGAAGAAATTGGCCGCTTGATAGGTGAGCCAGGCCACCTGAGCGTCCATCATGGAGATGTCGATGTACTGGCCCTGGCCCTCGCCCTCGTGGGACCGGTTGTGGATGGCGGCCATCACCGCGAAGGCAGCCCACATCCCGGCACCGATGTCGGCCACCGCGATTCCGACTTTCTGGGGCTCGCCGTCGGGTTCTCCGGTGATGCTCATCAGGCCGCTGATGCCCTGCATGATCTGGTCGTAGGCCGGCCGGCTGCGGTAGGGTCCGCTCTGGCCGAAGCCTGAGATGGAGCAAAAAACGATGCCGGGGTTGATGGCTTTCACCGTATCGTAACCCAGGCCGAAACGGTCCATCACACCGGGGGTGAAATTCTCCACCACCACGTCGGCGTCCTTGGCCAGCTTCAAGAATATCTCCCTGGCCTTTTCCTCTTTGAAGTTGAGGGTCAAACTCCGCTTATTACGGTTGATGGACAGGAAGTAGGCGCTTTCTTCGCCGATGAATGGGGGTCCCCATTTGCGGGTGTCGTCGCCGGAGCCGGGTATCTCGATCTTTATGACATCGGCGCCGTGGTCTCCCAACATCAGCGTGCAGAACGGGCCGGCCAGGGCCCGGGTCAGGTCCAATACCCTGATCCCTTCCAGTGCTTTCATGCCTCTGAGGTCTCCTTAATGGACGGGGCTGGGGAATGCCGTCCCTGGGCGGTCCCGTTACCAGGCCAAATGTTATCACAGGGGAGCGGGTACCGGAGCGGGAGTTCATGGCTGGCGTAGACCGTACGGACTCTCACGACGACCATGCTCGAGACACCTGACCTCGGGCTGGCCCAACTTGATAAACGCCCTGGGGCAACCTAAAATGTCCCCAGTCTACGCCGGTCAACACTGGGCATCGATTCCTTGTATTTCTTTGGAGACCCATTGGGATTGATTAGCAAGAGATTCAGGCGATTTGTGACTGGGCTGGCCGTGGCTGTTGGAATGTTGGCCCTGTCGGCGTGTGGCTCCGACTCGGGAGCCCCAGTAGCCACGTCCGCACCCGCGGTGGCTACGCCGGCGCCCCCGGCGGCTACCGCCACGTCCGTGCCGCTGACGTCCGCCCCCACGGCCACACTCAAACCCACGGCTACGTCAGCGCCTGCGCCCACGGCTACCGCAATGCCCACGCCGACACCGGCGCCCACAGCGACGCCTGCGCCCACCCCTACCCCCGCGCCGGTGATTCTAACCACTTACGACGAGTTTGGCTTTACTCTCAAACTGGACCGGGGCGCCGGAGTCAATACCGCAGGCTTCACCGAGCCGGAGCCCAGCAACGAACAGGGACTCATCAGCTTCGAGTTCGGGGGCGTAAACGCTATCTTGTCCTGGAACCCGGCCGGGAATTCCACGACGTTGTCCTTAGTAAACAACATCTATCAGATTCTCCAGGACCAACGCCCGGAACTGACATTCGACACCATCAGCGAGGGCGATATCACCGTCAGTGGCCAACCGGGTTTCTTCGCCGGCTATCGGACAACTAGCCCTGAAGGCGAAGTGGCCGGAGGCCTGATTGGAGCCTGGATCTGCCCGGATGTTGACACAGCCTATACCCTGACCGCGAGAGGACCGGATGCCACTCTGGTGCAGCTCCGGTTCGACAGACTCCTGGACAACTTCTCTTGCCCGTGATGGACCCTGTTGATTTGAGGTGAACCGGAATGATAACGATGAGGAATATTGGTGTAATTTTCATCATCATAGTGTTGGCTCTGGCAACCGTGGCTCCAGGGCACGGCGGTGGTGGCGGTGGTGATGGTGGTGGTGGGGACTACGACGCGACCAGCGAGTCCTTCGGGGAAACCACCGTGACCAGCGAGTCCTTTGGGGAAACGACCGTGACCAGCGAGTCCTTCGGGGAAACGACCGTGACCAGCGAGTCCTTCGGGGAAACATTCGTGACCGGCGAATCCTTCGGGGAAACGGTATATACGCCTAGTTCCGAAGACGCTGCTGCGGCGCAAGGCTTCTTGGCTGACCTGGATTTCAGTACCTTGAATCTTGATGCCGACATCCCAGATGGCTTAGCGCAGGCTTTTAAGGATTCCAGCCCCCAGGACTGGGATCCAGACGCCAGCGATTACGCTTTGAAAAATTACCAAGCCCTTGATGGCAATCCCGACGATGTTATAGCCCACATGTTAAACGCCTCAGCCGACGGCTTAACCGCTGATGCCTTGAGGGACGTGTGGCAAATCCCGTCCTTTGATGACTACAAAACGATGTCAGTGGACCAAGCGCAAACGACCCTGGCGGAGATCACCTTAAACTTCACTTTTGAAATCCAGACGGCGGACAAACAGGACTTCCTGGGCCTGATGGAAAATATCGCCATCAACGGTGATCTGGTGGAAGCCGACGTGGCGAATAAGTTTGCAGACATATTCGATCCGGCCACGATGGCGGATCTGCCCTTGTCCCAGGAGGGGCTCTCGAACTGGCTTGCCTCGGTAACGGGCAACATCTCAAGCGCCGTGCAGGACTCCGTTATGGAAATCACCGCCGACTATGGCGTAGGCAAAGGCGAATTCATCGACTTTGCCCTCAACGCAACTTTCTTCAATACCGTAGATTTAAGCGACATTCCGAAGATAGATGTAAATGCGCTGGCGGCTAAGGCGTATGGCTAAGTCGATGGGCGGGTATTTCCATGCGAGCAGCTTCCTCAGTTGCAAAGGTGGATTCGCTTTGGGATTCAACTAGACCCCAATCACGTCTCGAGTATTGCCGGCGGGGGAAATAGCCGAGGGCCCTCGCCGGGCGTGATCAAAGGGGCGGGTATTGAACCCGCTCCTTTTTCGTTGCATCCAAGAAACGGACCCGCCACGCCGCAGCCGCCGTGGGTGTCGTAGAATGTCCGCATTGGCCCTCGCAGGCGAATGAGACCGTAAACGGTTGATATGGGTCCGTTGGGAGCCGGAGAGTGTAATGGGGCTTATTAAACTGCCTATAGCAATGGTCCTGCCTGCCATGACCGTGGCGATCGCCGTTTTGGCGGCCTGCGGTGGCTCGGCTGACACGCCGAGTCCGGACGCGACCGTCCGGGCGTTGGACTCCGCGGCCGACACCGTTCCCGCCGCCGGCCAACCCAGGCCCACCATCACCCCCGCTCCCCGGCAACTGACCGTGGAATTGGAGGGCGACGGTCCCGAGGTCCTGGGGCCCTTTGCCATGGGCGCCGGGGTGCTGATTGCCTTTGTCCGTTACGAGGGCAAAAGCCCCTTCTCCATGACCTTTCTGGGCGGGGAAAAGGGCATCGTAAAGTCCATAGAATCCAGCCCGGGGCCCTACCGGGGTGAACGGGTGCACAGCGTATTCGAAGGAAACAGTGAGGGGCTGCTCCCGGGAGACTACAAGGTTGAGATCGAAGCCGGCGGCCCGTGGCGCCTGCGGATGTTCCAGGAGAAGGCCATCCGGGGTCAACCTCCCACAATCTCTTTGTCGGGCAGCGGCGATGGCGGCGGCAGCTGGCTGCGGCTGGACGAGGGTGACTACACCATGACCACCAGTCACACCGGCCCCTCCGGTTTCACCGTTGAGCTATTCGACTCCCAGGGTCTGCCGCCGTACCGGATCGTGCAGGCGGCGGGAGAACATGAAGGGACACAGCACTTCACCGTCGGCGGCGGTGCGCCGGGGGAGAACCCGCAGGCGGGGTACTATGCCATGGGAGTAAGGTCCGAGGGTGATTGGGAAGTAACCATCACGAACAACGATGCTCCGTAGTAACTCGGCCGCACCGACCCGGCGCCTGGGCTTGCGGTGAAGCCGGTCGGTGGCACCCAGAGATGGGTGCTGATCAACGCCGGCCCGGAGGCAGTGTTCGCCTATCTGTCCGACCTGCCGCGCCACGGGGAATGGGACGCCCACACGGGGTTCAGGGTGGTCCGGACATCGGACGAGCCGGTTGCCGAGGGCTCATTCTGCGAGCGAGAACGTTTCGAGATCTTTCAGGCGCCGATACTGCGGGGCGGCGCAGTCACCAACCAGGTCTCCTGGGTCAAGAGTCTCACCGTTACGGGCTGCGATCCCAACCGGGGGCTGGACTTCGAGACCAAAAATCTCTACAACGGCCTGTCCATCGGCTCGGAATCGGTCTCCTTTAGATTGTTCCCGGAAGGAGCGGGCACCGTGCTGGTGATGACCAGCAAAAGGAGCGCCCACATGCCGGGACCCTTTCACGTCATCATGTTGGCCACGGAGTTCGTCCAAGGTCTGGCCTCGCGGCTATTTATTAGTTGGTTGTTGCGAAGGTTCCCAGGCCTCCGTTCCAACGCCCAGTTGTCCCGCATCAAGAGGGAGGTGGAGCGGCGGTGAATGCCGGCGGGGCTTGCCTGGCGGCGGACCCACGCCTACACTGCACCCCGTCATTGAAATAAAGGGAATCGAAACCAAATTGGACCTAGGAGCGTCTCGATGGACTTGGAGCTAAAAGGAAAAACGGCGATCGTCACCGGCGGAAGCCGCGGTATCGGCAAGGCGGTGGGCCGGGAATTTGGGTTGGAAGGCATGAGCGTGGCCCTGGTAGCCCGGGGACAAGAGGCCCTGGAGGAAACCGCCCGGGAACTGTCCGAGGAGACCGGAGCGAACTTCATCACCATCGTGGCCGATACCGGAGACCCCGAATCGGTTAAGGCGATGGTCAAGGAAGCGGCGGAGAGGCTGGGCCGCATCGACATCCTGGTGAACTCGGCGGCCCGGGTCGGCGGCGCCTACACCCCCAAGTTGAGCGAGATTACCGAAGAGGATTTCTGGGGCGATATGAACGTGAAGGTCATGGGCTATCTGCGCTGCGCCCAGGCCGTCGCTCCCCACATGATTGACCAGGGCTGGGGCCGAATCATCAACCTCAGTGGGATGGCCGCCCGCCAGGCCGGTTACGCCGTCGGCAGCATGCGGAACGTATCCGTGTCCGCTCTAACCAAGAACCTGGCCGACGAACTGGGGCCCCAGGGCATCAACGTGACGGTGGTGCATCCGGGGATGACCTACACGGAACGGATCCCGGCGATACTGGAGGAACGGGCCAAGACCCAGGGTATCACCGTCGAGGAGGCGGAGCGCCGCATGGCGGAGGGAAACTCGATCCACCACATCGTCGATGCCCGTGAAGTGGCCTACGTGGTGGCTTTTTTGGCTTCCCCCAAGTCCATCTCCATCAACGGCGACGCCATCGCCGCCGGCGGCGGGGTCGGCCGGGCAATCCACTACTAGTAAGCCGACAGGTCCTGAGTATTCAGCATTACGTGGTAACCGTCGGCCCACTCGTCGGAGTAGTCCACGGTCAGATGGAGGCCCGATACTTAAGACGTATCGACTCGGCATAGGAGTTTAGGGCCTAAAACTGCGACGACAACACCAGCTCGGTTGCAAATATCCCTAGCCAGATTACAGTCGAAAAGTCGATAAACCTGTCCCGCCACATGCACCTTATATAACCACGAACCGGCCTGCTAATCGAGATTAAGTGGAGCGGGCTTACCGCGAGAATCGACTTGATCCTGCCGGACGGTTAGCAGCTCTCCAGAGTCCAGCATGACGTGAAACCCATTGGCCAACTCTTCAGGGTAGTCCACGGTTCTTTGGTACACGTTGCTCTCCACCATGCCACTGTGTCCGGCGTACTATTGGTGATCTTGACCCCGTCGCCACGCCGCCGCATCCATAGCTTTACCAGACGATAGTGGGCGGTTATACGGTAGGGAAAGAGCGCTTAGTCAGTTGATGCTCCTCAGGCTGGGCCTGCTGGTGGCTAAAGCCCATATGAGAGTTGCGGATGCGGTGGCGGCAATGGAATCGACCAGAAAGTCTGTTACCGAGGCGACTCTCCCAAAAACAAAAGATTGATGGTACTCGTCGGACAAGCCGAATAATGACGCCGTCACTGCCGCAATGATTACCCACCCTACGCGGAACCCAAATCCCCAACCCCACAATGTCGCCTGAATTAGTGCTGAAAGGACGCCATAGAGTACGACATGCCCAATAATGCTCCGAAAATCACCCTGCCAATAGGCCACAGCCGCCTCTACAGGCTCAGAACCGTCTGCTACTGACGCGAGTCCCAATATCGATATGGAAGAAAGGTAGAAGATTAACCCCATCCATCCGATAGCCGCCATGCCGAATCCAATCCCCGAAAATTTCATCGGTGTGATGCTCCATTTGGTAGGTGCTGCGTGGTGTTTCTATGAGGGGATACTGGGATTGTCGAGCTATTGGATGGGCAAACTCAAGATTTTCTGCACAGCCTGGCCTTCACCGGTCGCGGCATTGCATTCTGGCGGTCAGTCTTCTACCTCCACTTCCAGAGCTACGTTGGTTTCGGTATTAACTCGTATATCTATCGTGAGTCCCACTCGGAGGTCAGATAGGGTCCCATCAAGATCGTCATCCAACTCTATGCGCGTCTGGTCAGCGACACTGAATGTACGCATGCGACCGCTCTCAAGCACTACCGTGATTTGGTTTCCCTCGATACCGGTTATAACGCCTTCGATTTCTCCCTGGTTTCCATCGTGTTCTTCTTCGATCTCAATCTTCAAGGCGCCGCGGGTAAAGGGATCAAATTTGGCCTCTATAGTTGCCCCCACCTGAAGGTCATCTAAAGTACCGGGGATGTCGTCCTCGAGTTCGAACCGCGTTCGATCGCCCACAATCAGCGTCAGCCTTCGGCCTCGGTCGGTCTCCACGGTCACTTCGCTGCCGGCTATCTCTAGTACTACTCCGTCTATCTCCGCCTCCTCCTCATCGGAATCGATTTTGAAGGCGACCCGGCTTTCGGGGTCGAACTTGACTTCTACTTCTGAGCCGACCCGAAGGTCGGGCAGGGTGCCGGGGAAATCATCCTCTAGCTCGATGTGCGTATTTTCGGTGACCAGGACGGTGGCCTTTCGTCCAAGCGGGGACTCGATAGTGACTTCATTGCCCGCGATCTCCACGATCCTACCTTGCAACTTTGCTTGGTGGGCTTTGATGCGTACGGCAACTTGCCCATCATCGTCAACTTCCACTTCCAAAGATGTGCCGGGCTCGAGCGTTTCAAACGCCGAAGATGCTCCTTCCGTCTCCACGGGTGCCTCCGTGGCGATGGTGAGGGTCATCGTCTTACCGTCTTTCGTTACGATTGTGATCTCGCCGTTAACCGAGTCCACGTTCTGGAGTATGCCCTCGACGAGTTGGTCCTCACTGAGGGTGCAGGCTACGGCCGCTAACAATAGCAATGCCACAACCAAACCCGGGAGTTTTGTCCTCCATATTTTGAATAAGCCCATCATTTTAACCTCCAGTATCCCCGGTTAATTTAGCCGGTGCTTTAGTCCTTATCTGTGATCCACGTCACAACTTCGCCGACGGCTATGGTGACTCTGGCGCTGTAGCCAAACAAATCTACCAACGATGAAAATCATCCTCAGTGGACCGGCTTAAGCAGTGCCGGAGTTGGGAGACAACCAGCCTGGTTATGCCGACGGCATCAGCACGGGGAAACTCTGGTAGGGTCAGACGCCGCATGGACGATTGAGAGCGGATATTTAGTTCAATAATCCTGCGAACGATGCAGCATTCTTGGTTTCCCCCAAGTCCATCTCCATCAACGGCGACGCCATCGCCGCCGGCGGCGGGGTC
>CAYMZL010000080.1:0-8152 GCA_964394825.1 uncultured Dehalococcoidia bacterium
ATCCGGGACTCCATGTGGATCGCGGCCGATGTCCGCGGCGTCAGCTTTCGAGAGGCCAGCCTCCACCGGTCGGACTTCACCCTGGCCAAGTGGGACGGCACCACCAGGTTCCCAGACCGGTTCGACCCTGAGGACACCGGCCCCAAGGACGTTAACGATTAGCCCGGCCACGCCCTTCCGGAAATGGCCGGAAGGACGCGGCCCCTATGCTAGAATTACCCGGCAATCAGACCCGCCCGCACTCAGACCCGTAGGAGACTCCGTGGCCGTCCTTCAGATCGTGGGGAATCAGTCCGGGGCCGGCAAGACCAGCCTGGCGGCGGCGCTGCTGGTTACGGCCAACGCCGCGGGGAAACGGGCCGCCTACTACAAACCCTTCTCTACCGATTCCGGCGCGGATCCCGACGTCGCCTTCCTTTCGCAACTGCTTCAGTCCTTCGGCGGCCCCCCTGTTCCCACCCCCAAGCCCCTGGCCAGCTCGACCGACGCCGCGGCTTTGGGTGGGGTCCAGGAAGAGGTCTCCAGGCTAGAGTCGGAGGCCGGCATCGTCGTCATCGAAGGGCCAGACGCGTCCGGTTGCTATACCCTAGACTCCAAGATCATCCTGGTGCACCGGTACTCCCAGCAAGACGGCGTCGGCGCAGTTGCCGCCTCGATCGAGGCCAGTACAAATCTCACCGGAATCGTGGTTAACGCGGTTCCCATCCACCGGCGTGACGAGGTTGCCCGCGGCTTAGGTGAAAATTCCGTGCCCCTGGCCGTGGTTCCCGAAAGCCGTGGGATGCTGTCGGTGACCGTGGAGCAGCTTGCGGAGCACCTCGGCGGACAATGGGTGCTGGACCCGGTGAACACCGACGCCCCGGTGGAGCGTTTCATGATCGGCGGCAACATCATGGACGAAGGGCCCACCTACTTCGGCCGCCACGCCAACCAGGCCGTCATCACCAGGGTGGAGCGTCCCGACATCCAGATGGCTTGCATGGGCGAGAATACCCGCTGCCTGGTGCTCACCGGGCCCGGAGATCCCAACGAGTACATAAAAGCCGAGGCCCGGCAACGGGAAGTCCCCCTGATCCAGGTGCGCTCCAACACCCTGGACACCGCCGACGCCCTGGCGGGTCTATTGGACAAGGCCGACGCCCGCACCGCCGCAAAAGCCACCCACTTCGCCGGGCTGCTGGAGCGATACATGGGCGCCGAAGCCGTGGAGCAATTGCTGAGTTAGGCTAGCCGTCTAGAGCCTAGCCGGGCGGTCAAGTTAGTTGGCAAAGCCTTAAGTAATTCGGAAAGGTTGGCTGACTCCAATCTGAAAAAAGCGTCGTCAGGGAATTCTCGGTAGCTATCCCTTAAACCGACGACCAGGCGCCTTAAATAGTCCTCGTCAATCCCTTTCTCAAACGGCCGGCCTCTCTGTTTGATCCTTTCGAGTAACTCGTCGATCGGCGCTTCCAACAAGATAATCCAATCTGGTTCCGGGAGCTGCGTATTAAGCTCTTGCCAGAATAGTCTGTACTCCGTCAAATTATCTGGCTGGTGTTCCAACGTCAAGCTGGCGAACAACAAGTCTCTCTTTAGAGTGAAGTCGGTAATAAAGGGTTTACCGTTGTTTTTCTCCAGGGCCGACACTAGCCGGTTGTAATGAGATTGTGTAAATTGAATCTCTGTTTCGAAAGCGTAGCGGTCAGGGTCTTTGTAGAATAATTCCAACGACGGAACGTCGTGATAATCCTCCAACACGGACTGGATATGACACCGCTGGGCGAGCGCCTTCGCTAAAGTCGTCTTTCCCGAGGCGATGCATCCTTCCACAGCTAGATATGGCACGGGAATCCACCTGGCAACAAATCAGATTAGAGAATTCTACAACTTCCCATCCCAGGCAGGTGGTTGATTTGCAAAATCGATACGTCGGCGACGTGGGAGACTTTGGCAAATACGGATTGTTGCGGGCTCTTTGTCTGCCTGACGACGATAAGAAACGACCATTAAGCCTAGGAGTTGTCTGGTATCTGACTTCGGATGAGACCCACAACAACGATGGTCGGCATATTGGCTATTTGGAGCCGACTCCGAAAAACCTCTTGGAATTCCGGGCCTGTGAACCAGACCTATACGATGGGCTTGGAGAAATCGTGAGGGCTGGTGACCGAAACGTTTCCGCCATTCGCCGGCAGCGAATCTTGCCGGAGGGTACTGTCTTTTACGAACGCATATTAGACCTAAAACACAGCACCGCCCGCCCTAGACCTGCCTCCCGCATTCAGGACCGGCAAGAATGGGTCAAGGGTGCAGTCCATGCTACTCAGGACTGCGATTTGGTATTCGTTGACCCAGACAATGGCATCGGTTCTACGGCGCAGGCCCATTCAAGGCTCGGAGCGAAATATGTGCTGCCCAGGGAACTCTGGCCCTACTGCAACAACGAGCAGACGCTAATTGTCTACCACCATTTGAATCGATCGACTACTGCAGCAAATCAAATAAAAGACGTGGGAGGAAGGCTTTTAGACAAGAATAATCAGTCGAGTACGTGCTGGGCGATGCGGTTCCGACGCGGCTCCGCCAGAGTCTTTTTTATAATCCCAAATAAAAAACACATTGCCGCTCTCCACCATCGCCTCGCAGGGATGCTCGATTCCACATGGAGCAAGCATTTTCTTCTTTATCCGTTTGATACCTAACGCCTCCGCTTTCGGAGCCAAAAGACGCCTACTACACGGGTTAACAAATGAGCAGATGAAGCCAGTATGGCAACCGCTGCGAGTACCAACGCAACGTCAGCCTTGTTAATATTTTTTAGATCAAAGCCAGTCGAATTCTCGAGTGAAACCCCTACAAGTACGACCATAGCGGCCACTACTAGTGTAATGATTCCTATCAAAACCCCAAGGTTTGTTTCAAACCGGGCTTGAAACTGCCGGTTACTCTCTTGAATGCGTTCAATTTCTTGGCCTAGCTCGTATGGGCCGCTTTTGAGACCCACTTGGTCATAATTGTGTACGCTACCAATGTTGCCGAACCCAGTTTTTTGTACATAGGCCTTTGAACTTTGTACATAGGGCGTGGTTCTCACGAAATCCATAGCGAATAACTCGTCTTTGTACTTTACTCGAACCTCTTTGTCGGACAGGTTATAAATTGGACAAGCCAAATGCCCTTGCCATCCAGGGTCGACTTGAAGTGCACCCACCCAAAGAAGTCCCCGGTAAACTACCGGCACTTTTAGGTTCCAACGGGCGATAAGAAATCGAGGAAGTCGGATTTGCTCGAACGTCTCAACGAGGGCCATCTGGAACGGCTCGATAGTCAACCAGGGCTCTTTATCCGATAGCGTACAGGGCTCGGCGTTTTTCCTGTACTCAGCGCCTAATCGCAGATTGTACCGAGCCGCCTCAAGTTGTAGCGGTTCAAACGGAAAAATAAGCTTTTGTTCATCGGGAATGGCTGGGTCATTTGCGTAGTACTCGATCTCGTTGGAGAGAAGAACCGCTCCGGCCCATTGACTCCATTGGGGGTCGCGAGGATCGTTCGTTAATCGACCGTCGCCGTCTATTATCACGATCTTGAAGCAAGAACAGTATTGGGAGACGCGGACTTCTCGCTAGGGATCGGTCCCTGATCAATATTGGCAATCCCAGGATCTCTGCTCCCAATAGTTTGCTGTGTTGCTCTGGGCTGTCTGTCAATGATTTCGTTTATGGTTGGACCGGTTCCTACGAATTTTACCGGTACCCCAGTCTCCCTTTCCAACTCGAAGATCCACTCTCGGGTGGAAGTAGTTAACTCCTCGAAAGTTGCCATTCCAAGATTGGCGTAATCAAGATAATCAACACCGTGAAGAGCTAAAGCAGTAGGATAATTCGCTGCAATTGCACGGCGAACAATGGTCTGCTCGAATAACGCTACCCGACGTAATCGCTTGGTAGTGGTCGTAAGCTCCTTGATTGCGTGCGGGTATCCACTGCTGATTTGCAAATCCTCCCACGTTATCTCTTCCGGAAGTGGACCCGAATTGCCAGCAACACGGATTGGAAACGTGCGGAGACACATGATTACATCGTAATCTCGTACACCGAGTCCGACTTCGCTCAAAAAGCTATGTGCAGTGGTATCGCGGCTGGTGCAGTAGGGCCACTCTTCGGTGTGGTAGAGCGATAGCCCAAATCCTTGCGTTCCCTCTACTACTATCTGTTGGTTCGATTCATTTGCTGTTTGCAGCTCTGCGGCCACAGAAGTGACGTAGCGTTGCAATGCGGGGATGTCTTTGGCTAATCGAACGCCGGGATCCCTGGCGGCCCGCCGAGCAACAGCAGCGCCGACACCCTGGGCAGTCGTCCCTAATCTTGCTCTGAGCTCACCTGTAGCTTCGGCCCGTATATCCGACTCTTCGATTATGGCCGCGTTTCGGTCTATTCCAATTCTCGATTCATCAAGACCGCACAGCTCGATTTCATGGAGAAGAGTATCCAGATTTATGATTGCCCCAGCCGCAATCAACAAGCGTACAGCCGGATTAACAAATCCCGCGGGTACTTGCTTAAGCTCGTAGACAATCCCATCTTTATCTACCGTATGGCCGGAGTTAGGCCCCCCACACCGGACCACAAAGTCTGCATCGCCGGTTAGAGCTAGATGAGCACAAATCTTTCCCTTCCCTTCTGATCCATACTGTCCGCCGACCACAACAGTCACCGGCATGGCCCACCTCCCACCAATTGAATTGTGTTTAGTTTATCCGAATGGTAGTATGCGTTACCACGCTCACTCACGTATTGTATAACATTATATCTTTGGATTATCCAAATGGCTAGGCCAAAAAAGCTACTTCTAAGCGATGATCTCCGCATGGCGCTTGGGGTGTGCCTCCGACACTTAAGAGAAGGCAAACGACCAGGACTGTCAGCAGCAAAAGTCGCTCAAGAACTCGGAATTTCCCCCGCAACGCTGAGTGGATTCGAAACGGGAAAATCGGAGCCAAGTTTGGCGTTTATCCATATCGCTGCTCGAACATTTTCAGTTCATCCGAACGTTATTCTGGGTGTAGTGCACATGAAGGAGTTCGATTTCGATACGCCTTTGGACGCAGAAGCCGTCGGGCTGATTCGTCTTCACGACATACTTCCACCCGATTCTGTTGCTGCTCTGAGAAAGGAACTACAACAACTAGGATACAAAGGAACCTAGCCACCTCCGTCAGGAAGGCTCCGATTCTTGACTGAACCCGATTCCAGGGCCTACAATAATTTCGTATGCTCCGTATTGGAGCCGGAAGCTGAACCCAACCCCAAGCAGCGGGACTAACCGCCGGGGAGAATGATATGCCCATAACCCAGAATGGCGTGCAACTTACAGTGGCGATCTCCGAGAAAGCCGCCGAAAAGATTAAATACTTCGCCCAGAAAGACGGCATCGATGAGAACGTGGGGGTCCGCGTGGCCGTCAAAGGCGGTGGTTGTTCCGGACTGACCTACGACCTCGCGATCACGGGCGACCTCACCGTCTCCGACACCGAAAAAATCGTTGAGCAACACGGCGTCAAAGTTATCGTCGACAAAAAGAGCTACATCTACTTGGTCGGCACCGAGCTTGACTTCTCCGACGGTCTTAACGGCAAGGGATTCGTCTTCGAGAACCCCAACGCCAAGAAAGCCTGCGGCTGCGGCACCTCTTTTAGTGTGTAGCGCGAGTAGCGTTTAGCAGTCTCAACCAGCCCCAACACGAGCGCCGCCTTGCCCTGGCAAAAGCGGCGCTTGTTTTATTAGAGCCCAAACCCCTTTGGAGCGTCCGATGGCCCTGCAAGAATCTCCGCTACAGGCCGGCGCAGCCGTATTTGTTGAGCGGCACGGCTACCAACTGCCGGCCTTCTACTCCGATTTCGCCTCCGAATACGAAGCGGCCACCACGGCTGTAGGCGTCCACGACGCCTCGTACATGGGGCGTTTGAAGGCCACCGGCGAGGACGGCCTGGACCTACTGAACCGCATGACCACCAACAAGGTCGTGGACCTGGCTGCCGGCGAAGGAGCGGTCACGGTCCTCACCACCGACCGCGGCCGGATCGTCGATGTGCTGGGCGTGGTGAACCAGGGTGATTACGTGATCTTGCTGACCAGTCCCGGCCGCCAACAGGCGGTGATCGAGTGGCTGGATAAATACACCATCATGGAGGATCTTACGGTCGAAGACATCACGTCGGAGACTGCCATGTTGGCCCTGGTCGGCCCGGACTCCGGGAAGCTCTTGGGGTTAATGTCCACCCAGGATTCCCATTCCCAGGACTCTCTCACGATCCGATCCGTCAGCTTGGGAGGGTTCGACGCGTTGGCGGTGGAACAACCCTTGGGAGCGCTATCCCGGTACTGGTTGATTGCCGCTCCGGATGCGGCCGCCGGGTTGTGGCGGCACCTCACGGACAACGGGGCCGTTCCCATCGGTGCAACCGCCATGGACGCGGCGCGGGTGAACTTCGGCGTGCCTGAATACGGCCCAGAGCTTGGGGAGCCCTACAACCCGTTGGAAGCCGGTCTCATCGGCTCGGTGGACTTCGCCAAGGGTTGTTACATCGGCCAGGAGGTCATCGCCCGGCTGGACAGCTACAAGAAGGTCCAGAAATACCTGGTTTCCCTGCGCTTCGCGGACGCGTCCGTCTCTCCGGGGGACGCATTGCATCTAGACGGACAGAGCGTGGGGGAGATAACGTCGGTCGCACCAGAACCATCAGAAGGGGTCCTGATGGGCCTTGGCTACGTCAAAGCTGCCGCGGCCAACCCGGGAACACGATTGGACGTGGCGGGCTCGAATTCAACGGAAAAGAGCTCGGCGGAGATCGTGGCTTTGGCCCAACCCTTCGGTCCGGCCAAAGAGTGATTCCCTAGCCGGAGACCGGTTCTATCTTGCCCTCGGGTGTCGCGGTCAGCAACGCCGAGAAATCGTAGCCCCGCTTCCGCATCTCCTCGGAGCCGCCCTCGTTCCGGTCCAAGAGGGAGACCACCTTCACCACCGTGCAACCCACCGCTTCCGCCGCCTCTATGGCGTGGAAAAGGGACCCGCCGGTGGTGCATACGTCGTCCACGATGGCCACTTTGCATCCAGGGGTCAACGGCCCCTCGATGTTCTGCTTGGTGCCATGGCCCTTGCTCTCTTTCCGGACGATGAAGGCCGGGATGGCCCCCCCCTCCAGATGGCTTGCCAGGGCAACGGCCGCGACGATGGGGTCTGCTCCCAGCGTGGTCCCGCCCACGGCCTGGGCCCCGGCCTGCTGCAACAGAGGAAGCAGGGCCTGTGAGATCAGATGGGCTCCTTCCGGGTCCAGGCTCAACAGCCTTCCGTCGAAGTAATAACTGCTCTTTTTGCCTGAGGTGAGGGTGAAGTCGCCGTATTTGATGGCGCCTCGCTCCAGCGCCAAAGCCAAGAGCCGGTCCACCGTTTCGCTCAACTCGCCCTCCTCCCTTCCCGTGCCGTCAGATACAGCCCTTGTTCTTGGATATACTCGGCCACCGCATCGGGCACCTGCCCGTCCAGCGGCTCGCCCACCGCCACCCGGCGCCGCAATTCGGTTGCGCTCACGTCCACCAGGGGAGCCGTCACGATCTGGACTCTGCCCTCGGCTTTGGGGACCCGGCGGTAGAACCCGGGCCAATCAAAGTCCGGTTCCCCAGGCCGGTGAAGCACCAATAGCCGGCAGAGCGTCAGCACCCGCTCCGGGTCTTTCCACTGGTCGAACTGGTCCAGCACGTCCAGGCCCAGTATGAAGAACAGGTCTGTTCCCGGACCCAGCTTAGCCGAGAGTTCCACCAAAGTGTCAACGCTGTAGGTGGGGCCGGACCGCCGGGCCTCGTCGTCACAGACCCGGAACCTTGGGTTCCCTTCGATGGCCAGCCGCACCATCTCGATGCGGTGATCTGCCGACGCCGCCGGCTCCGCTTGCTTGAGCCTGGGTTGTCCGGCCGGGATGAACAGCACCCGTTCCAGCGCTGCCTGGTCCATGGCGGCATTGGCTATGCTCAGGTGCCCCAGGTGCACCGGGTCGAAGGTGCCGCCAAGGATGCCGATATTCACGGCTGCTGGCTCCTCAGAACCACGCGACTTCCAGTTTGACAAACCTGATGGTGTTCACGGCCACCGGCTCCTCAGAAACACTCGACTTCTCGTT
>CAYMZL010000081.1:0-6468 GCA_964394825.1 uncultured Dehalococcoidia bacterium
GCCCGGAAAAGGCCCTTAGGTCCGCCCTGGACCGGGCCGGGCTCAACGCCGGGGCCATCGTCACCATCTATCCCGGCTCAGACACCTCGGTCTCCGACGCCGAGCCGGTGGCCGCGGAATTGGAGAGCCGGTTTCCCGGCATCCAAGTGGACCTGATCGACGGCGGACAACCCCACCACCAATACCTGGCTTCGGTTGAATAATCCGGTTGAATGATCCGGTTGAATAATCCCAGCGCCTGCCAACCCAAACATAGCCGCACCAGAGGTTTATGACGATACGCATAGTCACCGATAGCTCGGCGGACCTGCCCGCGGACCTGGTCCAAAAACATCAAATCACAGTACTGCCTTGCTACGTGGTTGTCGATGACCAGACCTTCAAGGACGGCGTGGACATCCTGGCCGACGACTTCTACGTCCGCCTCCAGTCCAAGGGCCGCACCCCGACCACCGCCCAACCGACGGTGGCCGACTTTCAGGAGGTCTACCGGGACTTGGTCGGCCGGGGCGACCAACTGATCTCGATACACGTCTCGGGGAAATTGAGCGGCACGTTGAACTCGGCTGAGCAGGCCAAAGCCTCGCTGGAAGACGGTGCGCCGGTGGAGATAATCGATTCCCAGTTGGCCTCCATACCCCTGGGACTGGCGGCGCTGGACGCCGCGGTGATCGCGGCCGAAGGCGGAGACTACCTGGAGGTCGCGGCGAAGGTGCGGCAGGGATTGACCTCGCATCACGGATTATTTGCCTTGGACACCCTGGAATACCTTCAGAAGGGTGGCCGCATCGGCAAAGCCCGCGCCTTCATGGGCTCGGTCTTGAACGTGAAGCCCATACTTCGGCTCCAAGACGGCGAAGCCCACCCGGTGGAGCGGCCCAGGAGCCGGGAGCGGGCCATGCGCCGTCTGGTGGAACTGGCCCAAGACCTGGCCCCGGTGCGCCGGTTGGCCGTGATCTACAGCACCGACCCAGAGCGGATGGCGGCGCTGAAGCAGGACCTGACGGGTCTCGTGCCTGCTGATCAGATCATCGAAGCCCGGTTCGGGTCCACCCTGGGCACCTACATCGGTCCCGACGCTCTGGGCGTGGCCGTTACCCAAGAGGCCCGCTAGGGCTGGACCGTCCTACTTTATGTCATTCAATGATTGACGGGCCGGCGGCGGACGAGAATGATTGAAGTAACCCATTCGCCGCCTCGAATGCGGGCGGTCCAGCGTGTTAGGGTAACCGCCTAATGACCACGCAAAAGTCCGGCGCGCCCTCCTGGGCCGACGCCTTCCAAAACATCCTCAAGCTTGAAGAGTCCCACGGCTTTGACAACAAAGCCGTGATGGGCGGATTGGACAAGTTCGTTGCCCACTGGGCCGAGGAGATGGCATCTCAAGCCGCCGGGGAAACGTTCTTGCTGAAGGAGTCGTATGACTCGATGTCCGCCCAGGCGCGGGCCCGATGGGTCGCCCAATGGCGGGAATCCCTGGCAGACCCACTAAGCACCAAACCGGACGCGGCCAAACGCGCCGCGGCTCCGCCCAAGAAGAAGGCCGCTCCAGCCAAAAAGACCGGCTACAAGGCCCCGCCCGCGGAGGTCACGGTGGACGCCCCCGTTGACCGCCTGCGCGGGGTGGACACCAAGCTGAGCGCGCGTCTCAAGCGGTTGGACGTGGAGACCATCCGCGACTTGCTCTACCTCTTTCCCCGCCGCCATGAGGACTACTCCACCGCGGTGAAGATCGCCGAGCTAACACCGGGCGAGGAATGCACGGTGGTCGCCACGGTCTGGGAGGCAAGGGAGGTAGCCAAGGGCCCCAAGGGACGACGCCGCGACACCGAGGCGGTGCTCAGCGACGAAACCGGCAACATGCGGGTCATCTGGTTCGGACAGCGGTATCTGGCTCGGTCACTCAAACCGGGCAGCCCAATCGCCGTCAGCGGCAAGGCAACCGTTTTCCGGGGACAGCTTGTCTTCGAGAATCCGGAGCACGAGATGTTGGACACGGCCGGGTCAGGCGTCCACACCGGGCGTTTGGTGCCGGTCTACCCGCTGACCGAGGGTTTAACCCGCCGCAACATGCGTAGGCTGACCTGGCAGGCGGTGGAGAACTGGCTGGGCGGGCTGGAGGAGGCGCTTCCGGACGAGATATTGGCCCGGACCAAGTTGATGCCCCTGCTGGACGCGGTGTACCAGGCCCACTATCCCAAGGAGATGGAGACCTGGGAACTGGCCCGCCGCCGCCTGGCCTTCGATGAGCTTTTCACCCTTCAGTTGGCGGTATTGAGTAGGCGGCGGACGCAACACGACAACGTGCAAGGCATGGAGATAGCCGCCCCGGCCAACGTGATCGATGGGTTCCACGAAAAGCTGCCCTTCCCCCTGACCAATGCCCAGCGCCGCTGCATCCAGGAGATCGAAGCCGACCTGCGCCGGGGCACGCCACCCATGAGCCGGCTCCTGCAGGGAGAAGTGGGCAGCGGCAAGACCGTCGTCGCTCTGTCGGCCCTGCTGTCGGTGGCCGCCGCCGGGTATCAGGGCGCCATGATGGTGCCCACCGAGATCCTGGCCGAGCAGCATTTCCAAAGCATCGGCGACCTACTCGGCGGACTGGCCCGTCCCGTGCAAGAACCGCACCTGATCTCCGTGTACCTGGAACACCTGGACCGGCCGGTGTCCATCGGCTTGTTGACCGGCAGCTCCCGCGCGCCGGCCAAACGTGAATTGACCAAGATGGCCGGGGACGGGACCCTGGACATCCTGGTGGGCACCCAAGCCCTGATCCAGAACGGCGTTTCGATGCCCAGACTGGCCCTGGCGGTGGCCGACGAGCAGCACCGGTTCGGAGTGATGCAGCGGTCCGCCCTCCAGGAACGGGGCCAGGAGAACCCGCACACCCTTATAATGTCGGCCACCCCCATACCCAGGACCCTGTCCCTCACTCTGTTCGGCGACCTGGACATCTCCACCATCGACGAGATGCCCGCCGGACGCCAGGAGGTCGCCACCAAGTGGTTGGAGCCGGAACAGCGGGAAACGGCCTACGGCTTTATCCGCAGGCAGGTCGAGAATGGGAGACAGGCCTTCGTGGTGTGCCCGCTGGTGGACGAATCCGAGACCATCGAGGCCAAGGCCGCAACCGAGGAGTACCAGCGCCTTTCGCAAGAGGTGTTCCCCGACCTGTCGCTGGGACTGCTGCACGGCCGGATGCCCGCCAAGGAAAAAGACAAGACCATGCGCCGATTCCGGGACGGGGACTTGGATATCCTGGTGTCCACTCCGGTGGTGGAGGTGGGTATCGACGTGGCCAACGCCACGGTGATGCTCATCGACGGGGCGGACCGGTTCGGGCTGGCCCAACTGCACCAGTTCCGGGGCCGGGTCGGACGGGGACAGCACAAGAGTTACTGCATGCTGTTGTCTGACACCGCTTCGGAGACCGCCAAGGAACGGTTATCCGCCTTGGCGCGGATCCACGACGGGTTCCAGCTTGCCGAGGTGGACCTGGAGTTGCGGGGGCCCGGCGACTTCTTCGGCACCCGCCAGAGCGGCCTGCCCAGTCTGCGGATGGCCCACATCTCGGACCGTGAGTTGCTGGAGATGGCCAGGAACGAAGCGGCCAGGTTGATCGAAGAGGACCCGGGGTTAAAGTCGCCGGCGCACGCGGCCATCGCCGCCCAAGTAGCCCGGTTCGTCGACCAAGCCAGCGCCAACGTGGCCTAAGGGATTGCCGCCTCTCGCCCACGATCAAAACCGGTCGTGGTGAGCTTGTCGAACCACCGTCACGCCACCCTTCGACAGGCTCAGGGCGAACGGACGATTCGAACGCTGATTACCGCCGCCAGATACTAAGCCGGGACTTTGAACCGGTAGCCGACGTTCCAGATGGTCTCCACGAAGGAGCGGCCGGGAGACTCCACCTTGGAGCGGAGCCGCCGTATGTGAACGTCCACGGTGCGGGTCCCACCCAAGTAGTCATACCCCCAGATCTGGCTGAGCAGCGCTTCCCGGGTGTAGACCCGTCCGGGGTTGGAGGCCAGGAGCACCAGAAGCTGGAACTCCTTGTAGGTCAACGCCACGCGGCGGCCCGCCACCGTGACTTCGTAGCGTTCCAGGTTGATGGCCAGGTCGCCCGCCTTGAGCAATTTGGGGCCTTCGGGACCGCTCACCCGGTACATCGCCTGTTTCACCCGGGCGTTCAACTCGGCCTCTGAAACCGGGCAGACCACCATTTCGTCGGCGTTGAGGGACGGGTCGTAGTCCTTAACGGCCTCTCTGGGCACGGCGGCCAGCACGGGGAGCCTGCGGTCGTGGCAAAGCTCGACCAAGCGCCGGGCGTCCGGTTGCTCCAGAGAAGACATATCCAACAGCACCGCATCCGGAGATGTGGCCCCGCGCTCGTCGAGCTGCTCCAGTTCGATGCCCACCTGGTAGGACATACCGGCCCGGTCAAAGGCGTCCGCCAGCGCGCCGGGGGCGCCTCCGTGGTTGACCAAAACGAAGAGGTGATACAAGGGTCTGGCCCAAAACTCCCATGTGACTTTGTTCACTATGTTTGTTTAACAGCAAAAGTATATCAAACAGACTCTCCGCTACCGGAAGTTGGTACATGGTTTTTCATTTCAACGTACGGCGATTGACGCTAAACTGGGGTGCAACTATCATGGCGGTAACAGCAGAGGCAGTCACCAGACCCATCAAATGCGAATCCTTCGGGGAGTCGAGCTATGAGCACCGATATAAGTACCCAGGCGATCATCGGTTCGCCCCAGGAGATCCGGCAGCAGATCCGTTCCAACAAATGGCGCGGAATCACCTCCGGAGTGGCGCCGGGTCACGTCCAAGCCAACCTGGCCATCCTCCCCAAGGACCTGGCCTTCGATTTCCTGCTGTTCTGCCAGCGTAACCCCAAGCCCTGCCCCCTGTTGGAAGTGATCGAACCCGGAAAGGTCGAGCCGGTGCTCACCTCCCCGGGGGCCGACATCCGGACCGACGCCGCCGGATACCGGATATACGAGAACGGCGCGCTCACCGCGGAAGTGGACAGCATCGAGGACTACTGGCGGGACGACCTGGTCTCCTTCCTGCTGGGCTGCAGTTTCTCATTCGAGACGGCCATGGTGGACGCGGGCATCCCGCTGCGCCACCAGCAGACCGGGACCAACGTGGCCATGTATATCACCAACATCGCCACCACGCCGGCCGGCATCTTCTCCGGGCCGATGGTGGTCAGCATGCGGCCGGTGAAGCGGGAGCAGGTGGTGCGGGCGGTGCAGGTGACCTCCCGGTTCCCCGCCACCCACGGCGCTCCGGTGCAGATCGGCAGCCCCCACGACATCGGTATCCGCGACATCTCTAAGCCCGACTTCGGGGACCCGGTGGAGATCAAGGATGACGAGGAGCCCGTGTTCTGGGCCTGCGGCGTGACTCCCCAGGCAGTGGCCCTCAACTGCAAGCCTCCGCTGATGATTACCCACGCCCCCGGCAAGATGTTCATCACCGACCAACGGGACGCCGATTACGCCGTGATTTAGCGATCCGCCCCGATTCCATCGGGGCCGTCAGCTTTCAGCTTTGAGGTGGCATTGGCCGAGTCGATAGAAGACATCATCCTGGACCATGACAAGCGGGGGATGCTGGCCTTGCGGCCCCATCTGCCGCCGGATTTCTGTTCCCAGGCCGCCCAGTTCATCATCGATAGACCGGGCGGCGTGATCATCGTCACCGGGTTCTACGTCGTTATGGCCGGGAAGCCCGAGACGGACGGGCCGCCGGGAGCCATCGCCATCGGCGAGGCGCTGAAGGGGTTGGGCCGCCCGGTCACCTACGTCAGCGATAAATACACCACTCCGGTGTTGCGACGCTACGCCAACGGCTCCGAAGTGGTCGACTTTCCCATCGACGGGATAGCGGCCAGCAAGCGGCACGCCGCGGACATCCTCGAGCGGGTTAAACCTTCGTTGCTGATCTCCATCGAGCGCTGCGGCCGCACCAGGGAAGACACCTACCTGAACATGCGCTACGTCGATATCTCTGCCCACACCGCCAGGGTGGACTACCTGTTCGATTCCGAGATTCCCTCGGTGGGCATCGGCGACGGCGGCAATGAGATCGGCATGGGCAACTTGGCCGAGGTCATACCGCTGGTGGACAGCCTGCCCGACTATCCGGCCGTCAACCAAGTCGACCGGCTGGTCATCGCCAGCGTGTCCAATTGGGGCGGCTACGGCCTGGTGGCCGCAATGTCCCGCATCGCCGGCAAGAACCTGCTGCCCACGGTGGAGTCCGAGACCGCCATGCTGCACGGCATGGTGGAGGCCGGAGTGGTGGACGGCACCACCGGCGACGCCGTGCCCACGGTGGACAACTTCTCCGCCGAGGAGAATGGGGCCCTGCTGGCGCGGCTGCACCGGGTGGTGGAGAACGGGTAAGTAACGACGCCCTTCTGTCACCCTGAGCGGTAGCGAACGGTCTGGT
>CAYMZL010000081.1:6478-8113 GCA_964394825.1 uncultured Dehalococcoidia bacterium
CTGGTTGCTTTGGTGAATCACATTTATCCACAACAAAGAGATTCTTCGGCTGCCGCCTCAGAATGACAAGTCGGGAAGCGACCCACTCGATAACGGAACCGAATATATTCAAGGAGACCTTCGAATGCTGATCGTAGACGCGCAGGTACATCTCTGGGCAAACAACATCCCCGCCAACCCGGGACACCGGCAGATACCCGATTTCACCGCCGATGACCTGCTGAAGGAGATGGACGAAGGGGGCATCGACGCTGCGGTCATTCATCCGCCCGGTTGGGACCCCGGGTCCGACGGCCTGGCGTTGGAGGCGGCGCGGTTGCACCCCAACCGGTTGTCCATCCTGGGAAAGATTCCCTTGGAGCAAGCCGAAAGCCGCTCGTTGGTGGACGGTTGGTTAAGCCAGCCTGGCATGCTGGGGTTCCGGTTCAGCTTTACTCAACCACACCAAGCGACTTGGCCCACTGACGGCACCATGGACTGGCTCTGGCCGGAGGTGGAACGGTTGGGCATTCCGGTGGCCCTGATGGCGTCCAATTACATGTCGATGGTCGCTCCCATCGCCGAGCGCCACCCCGGTGTGAAGTTGATCGTCGACCACCTGGGCCGGACCGGCGGAAAGACCGACGCCGAGTGCTTCGCCAACCTGGACGAGATGCTGGCCCTGGCCAAGTATCCCAACGTGGCGATCAAGGCCACCGGCGCGCCCAGCTACTCCAGCGGGCCCTATCCCTACAGCAGCATCCACGACTACCTGCACCAGATCTACGACGCCTTCGGCCCGGAGCGCATGTTCTGGGGCACCGACATCACCCGCATGCCCTGTTCGTGGAAGCAGTGTGTCACCATGTTCACCGAGGAACTGCCCTGGCTCTCCGAGGCCGACAAGGAGCTGATCATGGGCCGGGCCCTGTGCGACTGGCTGGGCTGGGACATCAAGTAATAGTAGCCGTCCCTTTCTTCTTTAGCCGCCTGCTTTTAGGCCTGTCACCCTGAGCGGCAGCGAAGGGTCTCGTTGCCTTTGGAACAACCTGCTAGGCTCGGCAACGGGATTCTTCGGCTGACGCCTCAGAATGACAGGTTGGAGGGTGGCGGTGGTTGGGATCACCGGGGAACGAAACCGGGCGGGATATCTCCGAAGGAAGAAAGTTAGGCCGGCTCCTCTTCCATGGGCATCAGGTCTCCGGGACCGAAGGTCTTTTCTTCCAGGGCCAGAAGCCGGCGCAGCTCGAAGATCTCGTCGCGGAACTGGGCGGCCTTCTCGAACTGTAGGTTCTTGGCCGACTCCTTCATCTGCACTTCCAGGTCCTTCACCACCTTGAACATGTCGGTGCGGGACAGCTCCTTGCGGACCACGTTGTAGCGGGTCCGGCTCTCGGCGATGGCCTTGATGCCCTCGGTGATGTCGTGGACCTCTTTCTGGATGCTCTGGGGCTCGATGCCGTGCTGCTTGTTGTGATCGTTCTGGATGGAACGGCGGCGGTTGGTCTCGTCGATGGCCTGCCGCATGGAGTCGGTGATCCGGTCGGCGTACATGATGACGTGGCCGTTGGAGTGGCGGGCCGCCCGGCCGATGGTCTGGACCATGGAGGTCGCGGAACGCAGGTAGCCCTCTTTGTCGGCGTCCAAGATGGCCAC
>CAYMZL010000082.1:0-4669 GCA_964394825.1 uncultured Dehalococcoidia bacterium
ATCTACCGGGCGTCTTTCACCGGGGCCCTCAAGAACCTGCTGGACCACATACCGGTGGAGGGGCTGATGGGCAAGGCCTGCGGGCTCATCGGCATGGGCGCCACCGACCACCACTATCTGACCGTGGACACCCAACTGCGGCCGGTGCTGGCCTGGTTCGGGGCCCACCTGGTCCCAGGTCAGGTCTATCTTCAGTCGCAGCATTTCCAGGGCGGCGAGCTGGCCGACTCCAAGGCCATCGCCGGGCTGGAGACCCTGGGCCGTGCGGTGGTGGCCCTTCATGCATCGACTGCGACTGGGGCGGGGGGTTCGGGCGATGCCGGTCCGGCCGGCCCGGCGCCCCTGGCCGCCGGTTAGCCTGGTGCCGCCGGACTCCATCCCGGACCCCATCAACCCGATCGACGCCACCCTGACCTTGGAGACCGAGGCCGAGTCGGGAGAACTGGTCCCGTACCAGGTCCCCATCACCGCCTACCCCACCGGCTCGGGAGCGATCTTGGTCAACTCGCCCGGCTCCGGAGAGCTCAAGGACGGGCGGGAGGACCGCTGGCGGAACCTGGGCCTGCACCTGCAGGAGCGGGGTCTGGCCACCCTGGTCACCTACAACGCCCCCCGGCCCGATTTCCAGGTCCAGTTGGAGTGGGAGGCCTATTCATACCAGGGCGTCAGTTGGAACAGGCTGCTGATGGAGAGTCTGTGCCACACCATAGACTGGTCCCTGGAGCGCTCGGCCCAGTTGTGCGGGACTGAAAATCCGGTGGTCTATCTATCGGGGTTCTCCTCAGGCGGTTCGGCGGTGGGGGCCGTGGCCCACCGGTATCCCAGCGTGCAGCGGGTCCTTCTGCTCTCGACCTACGACAGCGTGGGAGACCCGTTCTACGAGGGTATCTCGGCGTTCACCGGCGACGTCTACCTGGTCTACGGCGGCGAAGACCCCACCGCCGGCCTGCTGGCCCAGGTGTTGCGGATGGGCCCCCTGGCCGCCAGGTCGTTCCAGATCAGGGAGGTCCCCAACTGCGGCCACCGCTTCGAAGGCGAAGCCAACACCCAACTACTTACCCAAGCCTTTCACTGGGCCTTTGAGGGCGACAACAGCAAGCCAATTTCCAATAGCCAGTAGCACATATTTCGTTCAAAAATGTAGCAAGCGCCCCATCAAGGTGAATTGACGAATACGTTCTCACCCCTTGGGAGAGAGAGAATTAGTCCCTTCCCCCTCGCGAGGGGGAAGGTTAGGATGGGGGCGTTACGCAGGGTTTAAAACTCATCTGGTCATGGTGCCAAGATAGGAGCCAACATGCCAAGAGCAACGGTGTATCTGGGAGAGCCGTCCGGCCAGGCGCTGGTCAAGGGGACTTGGAAGTACGCCCGGGGTTACGTCCCCGGTCAGCCCAACGAGGGACTGGTCGAGCAGGCCGAGGGTAGCCCGGCCCGGTTGGCCGATTACGACGATTCGGGCTGGGAGACCTGCCACGACCTGGCCGAGCGGATGTCCCACGGGTTCAGCTTCATGTGGTACCGGATCAACGTGACCTTCCCCGAGGAGGTGGACGGGCACCCGGTGCGGGGAGTTCGGGTGCAGTTCGAGACCTGCATCGACGATTACGGCGAGATCTGGATCGACGGCGAGTGCAACCGGGACCGGGGCGTGATCCAGGGTTTCAACGTGCCCCAGCGGGTGCTGATCACCAGCGACGCCACCCCCGGCGAGCAACACACCATCGCCCTCTTGGCAGCCAACGGTCCCCTGGCCGCCCCCGGCGGCACGGTCTTCTGCCGCTACGCTAACCTGGCCTTTGAGTGGACGGGGGTTTAACGGCCTGGATGTTCTGTCGAAGGACGGTCTTCAGGCGGTCGAATCGCCAGACCGCGCACCCACAGAGCCAAGCCGACATCTAAACTATTCGAGTAGCTGAGCGCCGCCTAGGCGGTTTTTAGGGCAGCTAGGCGTAGGTCGTGGCGACATCTGTGTAGTTGGTAGGTATGCATAAGCCCCTTGGGTCCTTGACCGTGATGCTAGTCGCCGGGATTACTTTGTTTGTGGCTTGCACCAACGGCGCGTCCACGCCAGCCACACCGGAATCCCCCACTTCTTCAACTTCAACCGCCCTCCCTCCCACTCCTCCGCCGGCACAATCTTCCGGACAGACATCTGCCTCTTCCACCGGTTCTCGGCCAGCCGAGAAACCGGCTTTTACCAATCCTGAACGTTTCGGTGGCTACAACACCAATCTAAATTGGCTGTTCAAAACCGGCGGACAGATCAGAACGACGCCCGCCGTGTCGGATGAAACGGTCTACATCGGCAGCGACGGCGACCACGGGACTCCCGGCCTCTATGCCATTTCCCTAAAGACCGGAGCGCAGCGGTGGCTTTTCCCGGCCGCGGGTGGCGTCCAATCGTCCGCGGCCGTGGTGGGTGGGGTAGTGTATTTCGGCGCCCGCGATGGGAATTTTTACGCGGTGGATGAACGCACCGGGGAAGAGATTTGGAGATTCGAGACGGGTGACTGGGTGGATACCGACCCGGTCATCGTGGGTTCGACGATAATATTCGGCAGCCGCGACGACAACGTCTACGCCGTCGATATCGAGACCGGCCTGGAGCGATGGAGGTTCTCCGCCGGCGATGAGATCGCCTCTTCTCCGGCCGTTGCCGGGGGGTTGGTCTACTTCGGAAGCAACGACAGCAACATGTACGCGCTAGACGTTGAGACCGGCCAAGAAGCATGGCGGTTCGCCGCCGAACACCGGGTGGAATCATCCCCTCTAGTGGTTGACGGCCTGGTCTATTTTGGGAGCTTCGACCGGCATCTTTACGCGCTCAACGCCGAGAGCGGGGAATTGGAATGGCAGTTCGACGCCCAGGCCTGGGTGGTCTCTTCACCGGCCTTCTTCGAGGACTTGGTGCTCTTCGGCAGCGGTGACAACCAACTATATGCCCTGGACCGCAAGACCGGCCGAACCGTCTGGAAATTCAGGACCCTGGGCGAGGTATTCTCCTCCCCGTCAGTCGAAGACGGGGTGGTCTACTTTGGCAGCAATGACGGCAATCTCTACGCGGTGAACGCACGAACCGGGTCAGAAGTGTGGAGATTCAAGACACCGGACCAGGTGGTTTCCCAACCGGCCATCGAACAGGGGGTCGTATATTTCGGTGACGTTGAGCGAACTTTGTACGCATTGGAGGTCTCGGCCAAGACTAAAGCAACCGTCGAAGAAAGTTCGAACACGGCGATGTTTGGCTCCGGCCCCCGGCGCAGCGGCTTCTTCGAAACTGCGGCCTTGGACCGATTAAACGGGGTGAAATGGGAGTTCGAAACCATCGGCGAAGAGAAGACTTTTAGGATCCAGGATTTTCGTCCAGGGTTCGAGGTTCTAAGTAACCGGTCAGAGTCCAGCGGTGGAGTCCGGTCCACCCCGGCATTGTCGGAGGGGGCCCTATTCTTTGGCAGTGAGGACGGGCACTTCTACTCGGTGGATGCCGACACCGGCCTGGAGATTTGGAGTTTGGCCATCGCGAGAACGAGGCCGCAGATGGGAATAAGCCCTGTTGAGTCCTCTCCGGCCGTGTCCGGCGGCGTGGTCTATTTCGGCAGTTTGGGCAACCACCTTTATGCGGTCGACATCAAGAGCGGGCAGGAAAAGTGGCGGTTCCGAACAGATGGCGGGGTGTTCTCGTCACCCCTGGTGACGGACGGCGTGGTGTACTTTGGGAGTTGGGACAAGAAAATTTACGCTGTGGACATCGAGACCGGGCGGGAGAAGTGGAGTTTTCAGACCAAGGACGAAGTTTGGTCCTCCGCGGCCAGTGATGGCGATACCATTTTTATCGGCAGCGATGACGGACGCCTTTACGCATTGGACCGCCGCACAGGGAAGGAAAAGTGGAATTTCAAGGCCGAAGCCGCCGTTACCTCTACACCGGTCCTTGACCAAGAATGGGTGTACTTCGGAAGCTTTGACCGAAATCTATATGCCTTGAATTCGGCCACGGGTGAACTAAAGTGGCGGTTTCAAACTGAAGACTCCATACTGTCCTCCCCCGCCATCCACGGTACGGTTGTCTACGTGGGAAGCCATGATGGAAATCTCTACGCGGTGGACTCGTGCACCGGCCGGGAAATTTGGAGATTCGCCACCGAGGGAGAGATAAAATCTTCTCCGTCGATAGCCGAAGAGACAATATTCATCGGCAGCTTTGACGGCAGGGTTTATGCTCTGGACGCGAAAACCGGGTTGGAAAGATGGCGGTTCCAGACCAAAAGTGATGTCTTCTCCTCTCCGGTCATCGGCGACGGGGTAGTGTATTTTGGGAGCGACGACGGCCACGTATACGCCCTGGAGTAAGTTCGATTCGGCGCCGGGAAGGCCTCCCTTGTACTACAATCCCTAGGATACCGATTCGATCGTCATGGATGCCGCTCTGCGTCAAAATACCCCTGGCGCGGCCAAGCCGGCGCCAAACCCACCATCCAGCCAACCGGTTGAACTTGAGGACCGGCGGAGAGGAACGTATGCGTCTTGAAAACAAAGTGGCGTTAATCAGCGGCGGGGCCCGGGGTATCGGCGCCGCCATAACCAGGGTCTTCGCCCAGGAGGGGGCGAGGATCGTCATTGGCGACATCCTGGAGGAAGAAGGGCGCCGGACGGCGGCGGAAATCACCGA
>CAYMZL010000082.1:4769-8098 GCA_964394825.1 uncultured Dehalococcoidia bacterium
ATGAAGGCCGGCGGTGGCGGCTCCATCGTCAATATCTCTTCGGGGGCCGGAATCGCGCCCCAGCCCGGCACCTCCGGCGCCTACGCCGCAAGCAAGGGGGCCGTGCGTATATTCAGCAAGGCCACGGCGGTGCAATACGCCTCAGACAACATCCGCTGCAATTCCGTCCACCCCGGCCCGATCGAGACCCCCATGCTTCGCGCGACCAGGCCTGACGCCTCCGCTCTCGAGGCGATGGTGGGACGGGTCCCGCTGGGCCGGTTCGGGCGGCCGGAGGAGATTGCCTACGGAGTGCTGTATCTGGCCTCGGACGAGTCATCCTTTGTCACGGGTTCGGAGTTGGTAATCGACGGCGGCCGTACGGCCCAGTGACGGGAATCCAAAGCTTTTTCAATAGCGACCTCCGGGCCGGTAGCCGCATGGCGTTGGAAAACGGACGGGGAATTTTTGCGTCTTGCGGACCAGGTAGCCTTGTTGACCTGTGGACGGGCGGGAATCTATAATCCCAACACCAAATATCCACGGCGCCAATACTCTGTATGGGCATTCCGAATAGATAGACTGACCGGTGGATATTCGCACTATCGGCGGGGGGCCAATTTGAGGGCCTCTCCAGCCGGTGGATTGATGGACCAGCTCAACAACCCGATTCTGCCTTGAAGGGGGATGCGCATGGCCACCCGAGCACCATTTCTTTCTACCCGCTACGGCGGTTACTACCACCGGGAAGTGCCCAAAGAAGACGCCGAGCTCACACGCATCGGCCCGGGGACTCCCTGCGGCGAGTACCTGCGCCGCTTCTGGCAGCCGGTGACCTTCTCCGACGACCTCAAAGACCTGCCGGTGGCGGTGAAGATCCTCGGCGAGGAGTTGGTCGCGTTCCGGGACTTCAGCGGCCAGTTGGGCTTGGTGGAAGCCCATTGCCCGCACCGGGGGACCTCTCTGGAGTTTGGCCTGGTCTCGGAAAAGGGCATCCGGTGCTGTTACCACGGCTGGCTTTTCGATGTGGACGGCACCATCTTGGAGACGCCCGGTGAACCGGCCGACAGCACCCTCAAGGACCGGCTCTGCCACGGGGCCTACCCGACCCATGAATACAACGGCACGATATTCGCCTACATGGGACCACCGGACCAGATCCCTCCCTTCCCCATGTTCGACACCTACGAGCGGGAAGGGTACCGGCTGATGCCCGGCAAGAAATACAGCTATCCCTGCAACTGGCTGCAGATCCTGGAGAACGCCATGGACCCGGTCCACACCTCGTTCCTCCACACCATCGTTTCCGGGTCGCAGTTCACCGACGAGTTCGGCGTGATACCCGAGTTGGACTTCATCGAGACCCCAGCCGGCATGATCTACATCGCCACCCGCCGCATGGGCGACAATATCTGGGTGCGGATGGTGGAGAACATAATGCCCAACCTGCAGCAGGTGGCGCCCATCTGGGAGGACGGCAAGGAGCCCCATCCCTTCGACGGGCCGATGATGAGCCGCTGGATCGTACCCCAAGACGACAATAACACCATGCTGCTGGAGTTCCGCCACATCAGCGTGGAGAAAGAGGACACGCCGGCGTGGTGGGCTGACCGTGAGCAGATGCTGCCCGCCCAACTCCCCATCACCGAGAACCTGGAGGACCAGCAGCGCCAGCCCTCGGACTACGAGGCCCAGGTCAGCCAGAGGCCCATCGCGATTCACGGCCTGGAACACCTGGGGGCCACCGACCGGGGCATCACCATGTTCCGCAAGCTGGTGAAGCAGGGGATCCAGGCGGTCCAAGAAGGTCGCGACCCGGACGTGCTGTCCCGCGAGGACAAGCCGCTCCCGACCTACTGCAACGACACGGTCGTCTACGCGCCGCCCGCGGCTACTCCCGAGGAAGACATCAAGCTGATGCGGGAGACCGGCCGCAAGCTGGCCGAGGAGTACATCGAAAACCCGCCGCTCTCCAAGTAGAGCCAGATACCAATCCGGCGTCACCCATGTACCAGCCCAGGACCGGCTCCTGGGCTGGTTTTTGTCCGGCTGATTCCACTTAGGCTCTTACGCAGAGCGCCTGTCTGGCTAATTGGTGTACAGATGATAGAAGGGCATAAAGAGATCGAAGTTCCGGCCGGAGTGCCGGTGTGGGACGTTGACCCCTATGACCCGGCGGTCCTCTCCGGCCCTGCGGAATACTATGCCGAACTGCGCTCCAAGGGACCGTTCGCCTTCATACCGAGATATTCGGCCCTGGCCTGCGGCCGGTACGCGGAGACGAAGGAAGTCTTCTCCGACTGGGAGCGGTTCGTGTCGTCACGCGGGGTTGGGCTACAGGACTTCAGCCTGGGAGAACCCTGGCGGCCGCCGAGCATCGTTCTGGAGGTGGACCCTCCCTACCACACCAAGACCCGGGCGGTGATCGAGCGCGCACTGTCGCCCAGGGCGGTGGGGGATCTGAAAGAAACATTCCGGGAGGCGGCCGGGAAACTCGTTGCCGAGCTGATCGGAAAAGGCACGTTTGAGGCCGTCGAAGAGCTCGCGGAGACCTATCCCACGACCGTTTTTCCCGAGGCCGTGGGCCTGCGCGAAAGCGACCGGCGGCGGCTGGTCGATTACGGCGAGATGGTCTTCAGCGCCATCGGTCCCGACAACGAACTTCGCCGCAACGCCATGGCCAAAGGGCCGGACGTCGTTCCTTGGGTCATGGAGCAATGCAAGCGCGAGCGCCTGAAGCCGGAAGGGTTCGGCGCCACGATCTACGCCGCCGCCGATGCGGGCGAGATCACAGAGGAGGAAGCGGGTATGCTGGTGCGCTCGCTGCTGTCCGCCGGGGTCGACACCACGGTCGCGGTCCTCGGCAGCGCCCTTTGGTGCCTCGCCAGTAATCCGGGCCAGTTCGAACTGCTCAAGGCCGATCCCGAGCTCGCACGCTGGACATTTGAGGAGGTGATGCGCTACACCTCACCGGTCCATACCTTCTGCCGCACGGCCGCTGTGGACACGGAAGTGAGCGGGGTTAGGATCGTCGAAGGCACCAAGGTCCTCTGTGTTCTGGGCTCGGCCAATCTTGACGAAAGTCACTGGCCGGAGGCTGATAAGTTCGATATCGGCCGCAGACCGGCCGGTCACCTGGCCATGGGCGCCGGCATCCATGGCTGTGTCGGCCAAGTCGTGGCGAGGGCCGAGGGGGAGGCGGTGCTGACGGCCATCGCCAACAAGGTGGGGTCCATCGAACTCGCGGGGCAGCCCGTGTGGCGTCCGAACAACTCGATCCATGCTTTGGCCCGGCTCCCCATCACCTTCCGGGGCGCATAAGGGTCCTCTGGGCTGTTGGCCAATGCCCG
>CAYMZL010000083.1:0-8006 GCA_964394825.1 uncultured Dehalococcoidia bacterium
GGCTATAATCCGGCAGGCCCGGCCCACTTCGGTTCAGTAGCCGGTCAATCGATCTCGCAGATTAGAGAGTATCCCCTTGCCCCAGGCTGACAACACCCTCAGGGTAATCTTGCCCGGCAGATTGATCGACGGCGTCGGCGACAAGGTCCAGGAAGGAATGGCCGTGGCCGTCCAGGGAAACACCATCAGATGGGTCGGTCCCGCGTCTCAAGCCGAAAGCCTGGACAGTGACGGGGCCGGACGGGAGACATTGGAATTTCCCGGCGGCACGTTACTGGCGGGATTGTTCGACATTCACACCCACACCAACATGCCCGGCGACGGCCGGAACGGCCAGGAAGTCAACCAGGACAACGACGAGATACGCCTGCTCCGGTCGGCCCGCAACACCGCTGCGGCCCTGGCTTCCGGCGTCACCACCATGTGCGATTGCGGCTCATGGAACCGCACCGGATTCGCGCTGAAAGAGGGACTGGCCTTGGGACTAGTGGAAGGACCCAGGGTCTTGGTTGCGGGACCGCCGGTAACCGTGACCGGCGGCCATCTCTGGTACATGGGCGGCGAAGCCGACGGCGTGGACGGAGTGCGCAAAAGGGTGCGCCACCTGATCAAGCAGGGGGCCGACTTCATCAAGATCGCCGCCTCGGGCGGCAGCACCCTGAGCAGCGACCCTTACCGGGCGTCTTACTCGGTTGCGGAGTTGACCGCCATCGTGGACGAGGCCCACAACCGGGGCCGCTCCGTTCTAGCCCACTGCCGTTGCACCGACGCCATCAACTCAGCCTTGGACGCCGGGGTGGACGCCATCCTGCATTGCTCCTTCTACGACAACGACGGCAGCTACCGGTTCGACCAGAAGACCGCCGACCGGTTGGCGGTCTCCGAAGTGTGGCTCAACCCCACCATGAACATCGGGCGGGCCAACCGGGTAAGGTTGTCTGAGATAATGGAAGAGCGTCCCCTAACTCCCGATGAACAGACCAGATTAGATCGATCCACGGTGTCTGGGGAGAGATCCATGGACCAGTTCTCCAAGTTGATCAAGGCCGGGGTGAAGCTGGTCGGCGGCTCCGATTGCGGCTGGAGCCATTACCCGTTCGGCGACTTCCAAGGCGAGATATTGGCCCTTAACGCCGCCGGTCTACCGCCCCTCGCGGCCATCTACGCGGGAACACGCAGTCCGGCGGCGGCCCTGGGCATCGAGGACTCCATCGGCGCCGTGGCGCCGGGCAAGGAAGCCGACCTGTTGGTGGTGAACGGCGACCCCAGCCAGGACCTCGAACGGCTGCGGGACGTGGCCGCCGTATTCAAAGGCGGAGTCAGGGTCCTGACCACCAAAGAACGCCTGGGCAGATAGCGGACGGTGCGCCGGGCGGTGGACTTACCCCAGGGTGGATTGTATTATTATGTCCGGTAAATTCGTCCGCCTCAGGTGGACCGGCAGCAGGAGGGAATCTTGAAGAAAGTTACTATGAGCAGCGTGGCCAAGACCAAGGCCGAGATGACCGGTGGTCTGATGACCGGCACCCAGGTCTGGCGTCAGGCCATCCTAGCCCCCGAAGACAGCAACAATTTCAACTTCGCCATCGTCGCCTTCGACGCCGGTTCGAGGAACAAGTTCCACAAGCACTCCGGCGACCAGATCCTGATCATCACCGAGGGCACCGGCACGGTTGCCAACGACAACGAGTCCTTGACCGTCACCGAGGGCGACGTGGTCCTCATCCCCGCCGGTGAGAACCACTGGCACGGCGCGCCCGACGCCACCTCCATGGCCCACATCACCGTCACCGTGAAGGGCAGCCAGACGGAGCAGACCGAGAAGTAGGGCCCCTTCGGGCAGTCAGAATAAGAAAGAGTCCCGGCGACGGTCATCGTCTCCGGGACTCTTTATTTTGCTGGGTTTTGGGGAGCCGGTTCAGTCGCCGGTGGCTTCGCCCGTAGACTCGGCTATGAGGCGGATGGTCTCCGCCAGGCCCCTTTCTTGGTCCCTGCTCTCCGGATTCTCATCGCCCAACGGGGTATCGCCGATCATGCGGTAGATGTCGGCCACGCCCTTGAAGATGTTGGGAGTCAGGCCCAGGTCCCGGAAGGTCGCCTCGATCTGTTCCATCTCGCTGATCCAGCGGCGGGACTTGGCCGGCATCCCGGGCATCCAGCCTTCCATGCGCTTGACCACCGCCGGCTGGCTGCCGGAGAATTCGGCCATCAATTCCTGGGTCAGGCCCAGTTTCTCGGCTGCGATCAGCAGTTCGGCTTGGAGGGCGGTAGTGCCCTTAGTCATGGCGGCGTAGCACATCTTGATGCCCGACGCCCGGCCCAATTGGGGGCCCAGGTTGCGCACGTCCAGCCCAAAATCCCGGAGCTGCTCGAACTCGGCCGCATTGCCGCCCGAGGCGTAGACCCGGGGGCTGGAGCCGTTGCGGGGCGGCCCGCCGATTATGGAAGCATCGACGTACCGGGCCCCGGCTTCACTCAAAACGCCCTCCATCTTCCGGCTCAACTCGGGAGCGATGGCGTTGCACTCGGCGAACAGCAGGTCGGCGCCGGTGGCCTTCACGGCGTCTGCGATGTCTTGGCAAAGTCCGGGCACCGCCTCCGAGATTGTGACCGACATCAATACGTCGGACTGCTCGACCAGTTCGTTGAGGTTGGGCACGTCGGTGATCCCCGCCTGCCGGGAAAGCTCCCGCGTCCGGTTGCTGCGGCCCGCCAGACAGGTGAGGACCCGCAGTTCGTTCTCTCTGAGGAGTTGACCTATGGCATGCCCCATGTCTCCGGGGCTAAGTATGGCTACAGATTCGATTGACATCGCAGATCCCCCTTCACTATCACCTATCAGTGTATCTCGGTCTGTGTTATATCTGCTAATCCGTCTCCCCTGGATTGGGCTGGCCCACCCCCACGGGCTGGACGCTCCCCAGTGAATCGGGCACGCGGCGCGGCCTGAGGTTGGTGTAGGCCATGACCAGGGCGAACACCCCGGCCTCGACCAAGACCACGCTGGCCCCCGACGAGACGTCGATGAAGTAGCTGAGGTAGATGCCCACGAACCCGCACGCGGCGCCCAGGCCGGTGGAGAGCAGCAGCACCGTCCGGAAGCGGTCGCTCAGCATCCGCGCCGAAACGGGCGGTATCACGGTGGCCCCGGCGATGAGCAGCACTCCCAATACCTGCATGGAGACCACGATGGTCGCCGCCAGCACCAGGGAGAACAGGGTTTCCACCCAGCCGGTGGGCACGCCGTAGAACTGGGCAACCTCGCCGTCAAAGGTGGCGAACAAGAAATACTTGTAGGCCACGAACAGCACGGCGATGGCCGCCAGCGTGACCACGACGATGGCCATCAGGTCTCCCACGCTCACCCCCAGGATGTTGCCGAAGAGGGCGGCCTCGAAGTCCCGGGTAAATGACTTGTAACGGCTGATGAGCACGATGCCCAGGGCGAAACTGGCGGTGGTTATCACCCCGATGGCGGCGTCGGACGCTATCTTCTTCTTCTTGGCGGTGAGGGTGATCAACTGGGCGCAGAAGAAACCCCAAACGGTCGCGCCCACCAGGAAGTTGATGGACAAGACAAAGCTGACCACAGCCCCGCCCAGCACGGCGTGGGACAGGCCATGTCCGATGTAGGCCATCCGCTTGAGCACGATATACACGCCAATCATGCCGCAAAGTCCGCCGACCAGGGTGGCGGCTATTATCCCCCGCACGAAGAACTGATAATCAAAGGGCTCAAACATGGCCGGCCTCGCCATTGGAATCGGCCCCGTGTTCACGAGCGTGGCTGGCCTCGTCTTCTGGGTCGCCGCCGGGCTCATGGACATGGACCGGCGGCATGGATTTCTTTCCGTTGCTAACGTAAGAGTGGGGACTCTCCGCCACGATGGTCATGCCTTCGTAGTGAATCACCGGCATCTCCGCGCCGTAGGTCAGCTTCAAGATCTCGGTGGTGATCACCTCGGCGGGCGGCCCCTCGGCCAATATCCGTCCCGCCAGGCAGACGATCCAAGGCAGATGCACGGCCACGGCGTTTATCTCATGGGTGGTGATGATGATGGTCACGCCCTCGTGGTTAAGGTCATGGAGCAGGTGCATCACATCGTCCCTGGTCTTGATGTCCACCCCCGAGGTCGGTTCGTCCAACAACAGCAACTGAGGGCTGCTGATCAGGGCCCGGGCCAGAAAGACCCGCTGCTGCTGCCCGCCGGACAACTCACGTATGTGCCTTTCCGCCAGGTCTAGGATGCCCAACCGGTCCATCATCTCCGCGGCCAGTTCCTTCTCCTCTTTGCGGTACCAGGGAAAGAGCCGGTTCTCCATGGTGCGCCCCATCATCACCACTTCCTGGACGGTGACCGGGAAGTTCCAGTCAATCGTCTCCAATTGAGGCACGTAGCCGACCCTGGGCCGCTTTTTTGTGGTGGGGACTCCGTTGACCAAGACCTCGCCTTCATAGAGGTCAACCGCCCCCAGGACGGTGCGGAGGAGGGTGGTCTTGCCCGAGCCGCTGGGACCCAGAAGCCCCACGAAGTCGCCCGGCATGATGCGCAGGCTAACGTCGAACAGGACCCTCTGCTTCTCGTAGCCGCAGGTGACTGCTTTGAGTTCCACTATGGGCTCTCCGGGCCCTGGCTGGTGTGGCAGGGGATGTAGCATGGTCTTCCTTTTTGGTATTCGTTGGGCGGACGCGCCGCTCCGCCCGTTTTGAATGCTTACCGTCGGTTAATGGTGATGGTGCGGGTCCACGTCCGGCATGCCGGGCAGCGGTCCCCGGCGGTGGTCTGGATGACCGTCGTGTTGCTGTCCGTCATGGCCCCCTTGGTCTTCATGGTGGTCTTCACCGTGCCCGCCGTGCCCTGCCCCAGCATCGGCCCCAACCAACTGGGTGGACACCAACTGGGAGTACAAGCCCTGGCGGGCCAACAGGTCGTGGTGGCTCCCTTGTTCCACGGCGTGGCCATTATCCAGCACGACTATCTGGTCCGCGTCCCTGATGGTGGACAGCCGGTGGGCGATCACCACCGTGGTCCGGCCTTCCATCAAGGTGCCCAGGGCCTGGCGCACCTGCCGCTCATTGACGGCGTCCAGATGGGAAGTGGCCTCGTCTAGGATCAACACCGGGGCGTTCTTCAACAGTGCCCGGGCGATGGCTATCCGCTGACGCTGGCCGCCGGAGAGCTGCATTCCCCTTTCGCCGACCAAGGTGTCGTAGGCGTCGGGGAAGGCGGTGATGAACTCGTGGGCGTTGGCCTGGCGGGCCGCTTCTTGGATCTCGCCGTCCGAGGCGTCAATCTTGCCCAGTTTCAGGTTCTCCCGGATGCTGGCGTTGAAGAGATAGGTGTCCTGGGACACCAGGGCGATCTGCCGGCGCAGGTCCTCCAGCTCGAAGTCCCGCAGGTCGTGACCGCTCAGACGCACGTGGCCCTCCCCGGGGTCCCAGAACCGCATGACCAGATTGGCGCAGGTGGTTTTCCCCGCGCCGGACCGGCCGACCAAAGCCACGGTTTGGCCGAGTTCGACGTCGAAACTCACTCCGTGCAGGGCCTGGGCCTCGCCGGCGCCGTAAGAGAACCCAACGTGGTCGAAACTGATGGCGGGTGCGCTGCCCGAGCCGTTCTGATGGGCGTGAACGCCGGGGCCATCCAACACCGGCACCGGCTCGTCCTGCACCACGAACAGACGCCGGGCCGCGGCCAGGGTCTCCATCAGTTGCTTGATGGTCCTGGCGATGTCGGAGATGGGGGCGAAGGCCGCCACCGACAGGATCACCGACAGGATCAACTGGGGCCGCGAGATATCTCCTTGGGTCATTAGCCAGACGGCCATGGTCAGCACAGCCAGCCCACCCAGCGCGGTCATGCCCTCGATGAATCCAATCTGGAAGGCCCTCTCCTTGAGGAAACGAAGCTGGAAGTGGGCGAAGCGCCAACTATTGGCCACCATCTCAGCGGTGCGGGCCGGGCCCTGGCCAAAGGCCGATATCTCCCGCATCCCCTGGATGCTGTCCACCATATGGGCGTGCACTTCGCCCAATTGGCTGCGCAGTTCCTCGCCCAGTCCCTCGGAACGCTTCTGGGCCAGGAACGGACTGACAGCCACCGCCACCAAGAAGGGTGAAAGCACCAACGCGATGGGCCAGGCGACGAAAGCCAGTGTCGCCAGCACGCCCGCCGGAACCAGGACGGCGACAAAGGCCGGCGTTATGGTATGGGCGAAGAAGAATTCCACCAATTCAACATCGCCGCCCACGATGCTCACCAAGTCTCCGGAACGGCGGCGCACCATGTAGGCCGGGGTCAACGGGTCCAGTGTGTTGTAGACATCCACCCTCATCTCGGCCAGTAGCCGGTAGGCGAGGTCGTGGGCCACCCACGACTCCGCCCAGGTGAGTACAGCCGCCAGGGGCACGAACACGCCTAGCAGCACCAAGAGCACCGTAAGATCACCCCCGGTGATAACTTGGCCGACCAGCAGGGCGCTGATCACGCTCAGTCCGATGATGGAACTGTGATGGGCCAGTCCCAACATAAAGGTCAGGGCCAATTCGCCCCGCCAGGGCCGGACCAACTCCAGCAGCCTGCGCCAGACCGTGAAAATTCCGATGGCGGATGCCGGGGCGGCGGCTGTCCCGCCCGACGGGACGGCGTGGTGATGGTGCCCCTCGCCCTGATGGGCTGGTTGGGGCACGAACGCCTCGGCATCATGGGCCGGCGGGTGAGCGGCTGCTTCGTGGCCGTGGGCCCCATCTGCGTCACCGGCCGGTACATCGTCGATGTCCTGCTGCTGGGCCATCAACTCGGCGTAGACCCCGCCGGCGGCGACCATTTCGGCGTGACTGCCCGACTCAACCAGACGGCCGTCTTCCAACACGATTATGCGGTCGGCCTTGACCACGCTGGAGAGCCGGTGGGCGATTATCAACGTGGTGCGGCCCACCATCAAATGGTCCAGGGCCTCCTGGATAACGGCCTCGTTCTCGGCGTCAACGCTGGACAGGGCCTCGTCCAACACCAGGATGGGCGCGTCTTTCAGGAGGGCCCTGGCGATGGCGATGCGTTGTTTCTGCCCGCCGGACAACCGCACCGCCCGCTCTCCCACCACGGTGTCGTAGCCGTGGGGCAGATGGCTGATGAAGTCGTGGGCGTTGGCCGCTCTGGCCGCCGCCTCCAGTTGCTCCTGGGTCGCCCCGGGCCCGCCGAAGCGCAGGTTCTCCGCCACGGTGCCGTAGAACAGGTAGGTGTCTTGGGTCACCACCGCCACCTGGTCCCGCAGTTGGCTCAGGGGTATCTCCCGGATGTCGGTCCCGCCCAGCAGGATGCGGCCGCTCTGGGGGTCGAAGAAGCGCAGAATGGACCAGACGATGGTGGACTTGCCCGCGCCGCTGGGGCCCACCAGGCCCAGGGTCTCGCCGGCGTTCAGGGTGAAGGACAGGTCGTGGAGGGCCGGGCGGCGTCCGCCGCTGTAGGCGTAGCTGACGCCCTCGAATGTCACTTCGGGAGCAAGATCTAGCGGAGACGGCCCTGCCTCGGCATCGGCCACTTCAACCTCGGCGTCCATGATGTCGAAGATACCCTCGGCCGAGGACATGGCGATCATGCCGTCATGGTATAGCTGCACCAACTCGCGCAGGGGCCGGAACACCTCCACGCCCAACATGAGCACGATGAGCAGCGGGCGTAGTTCCAGGTCGCCGTTGCTGACCCGCACCGCTCCCCAGGCCAGGGCCACCGCGGCCCCGGCGGAGATGCCGAGAATGGTCAGGGCGCTGGTGGCGCTATTGGCGGCCAGCACGCCCATGGTGGTCCGGAACAACGCCCTGGCCCGCTCGGCCAACAACAGACCTCGGGCCCGGCTCTGGCCGAACGCCTTCAACGTGGGCAGCCCTTGTACCGCGTCCAGAAAGTCGGCGCCCAACGCTCCGTAGGCGTTTCTCCGGGCCATGCTGCTCTCGCGGGTCCACCGGTGGAACAGGTTGGGCACCACCAAGGTCAATAGGGCAAAGG
>CAYMZL010000084.1:0-7977 GCA_964394825.1 uncultured Dehalococcoidia bacterium
GTTGGGTCGGCACCCGCGGCTTCGACTAGGCCACAAGCTACCGGCTTAACAACAAAAACGCCCGGCCAACCGCCGGGCGTTTTCTGTTTGGTTGCTTGTTTGGATACTCAGGCGGGTTTGAAGGCCAGTGACGGCGCCTCTTCGTCCAGATCTTCAAGGTCCAAGACCACGTCCATGCCGGTCTTGATGCTCTGGGGTTTGGCGCCATCGACTCCGGTGATCCTGGCGCTGATGCTGGGCCCCTCTTCAAGGGTGACGATCCCGCTGCAGTAGGGCTTGTCCCGTCCGTATCCTTTCGCGGCCATGATAACCGGGACCACCGAGATGCAGGTGAAGGTGCTGAGTTTGGCCTTGCCGCTGAACGGGTGCCACTCCATGTCGAACCCGTGGCACTCCGGGCACATGGGCCGTGGTTCCGGAGACAGATGACCGCAGATCTTGCACCTCACGCCGACGAGCTTTCCATCCTCTTTAAGCTTTTTGTAGAAGGCGCTGGAGTTGAATTCACTGGCCATCGTTAGGACTCCCGCCGCAGCACGTTGACCACGCAGGTGCCTCCGGTGCCGCCCACGTTGTGGGTTAGACCCACCGTCGGGTTGGCCTTTTTCACCCGGCGCTCCCCAGCCTCGCCGCGCAGTTGGTGGTAGATCTCGATGACCTGCCCGACGCCCGACGCGCCCACGGGATGGCCTTTGGCTTTCAAGCCTCCCGATGTGTTGATGGGATGGTCGCCGTCCAGGGCGGTCCGTCCCTCGTCCACCGCCCGAGGGCCTTCGCCCGGAGCGAAGAAACCCAGGTCCTCGATGGCAACGATCTCGGCGATGGTGAAGCAGTCGTGGACCTCCGCCAGGTCGATGTCCGCGGCGGTGATGCCGGCCATGTCGTAAGCCTGCTGGGAAGCGGCTTTGGCGGCGGACAGCGAGGTCAGTTCATCCGAGTCGTGGAGCGGTTTCCCCGTGGCCTGTCCGATCCCCGCGATGCTGATCGGCGTTTCGGTGAAGTTATGGGCGATCTCCGCCGACACCAGCAGCACGCAGGCCGCGCCGTCGGTGATCGGTGCGCAGTCGTATAGCCGCAGGGGCCAGGCGATCCAGGGATTGGCCTGGGCGTCGTTCAGGAAATCCATGTCAGTCTGCCAATCGGGCACCGTCTGGCCTCGTTCCTGGGCCCGGGCTTTCCGGCGCTCCATCATGTCAGTGATCGTCTGTTGGAATTGGGCCATTGGATTGAGCGCGCCGTTGCTGTGGTTCTTGATGGCGACCTTCAGGAGGTGGTCAAGATTGGTCTCGTAGCGGTCCATGTGGGCCTTGGCGATGGCGCCGAAGATGCCGGGGAAAGTCAGCCCGGCGGGCACCTCGTAGAGGCCATCGGCCGCCGACGCCAACACGTCGGTGACGCCTTCGGTGGGCAGGTTGGTCATCTTCTCCATGCCGCCCACCAGGACAATGTCGTACATACCGCTGGCGATGGCCATCACGCCTTCCCGCAGGGCGCTGCCGCTGCTGGCGCAGGCGTTCTCGATGCGGGTGACGGGTATCGGAGTGATGCCCAGCCAGTCGGCCACGATGGGCGCGGTGTGGCCCTGGTGCTCAAAGAGGTCGGAGGAGTAGTTGCCCACGTAGCCGCACTCGATGTCCTCGATGTCAAATCCATGGTCCATGCTCTGGACCATGTCCTGGAAGGCCTCCACGAACAGGTCCCGGCTGTCTTTTTCGGGGAAGGCCCCGAATTGGGACATCCCGGCGCCGACGATGGCGACCTGGCGCCCCAACTGACGCTTCTTGCTGATCGTGGCCATAGGAACTCTCCTCTATTGAGCGGTATTCAGGCTAATTACGAAACGACCAGTATTGCGGCAACGAAACGATTGAACGGAGGGATTACACCAACATCTGGCGCCTCTTCTATTTCCTTGCCAGGGCGGCGGTATAACGGTGGTTACTCGCCAACCTTCGCTTTCAACTCCAGAGCCCATTCCTGGCCCTGCTCCACCCACTCGACCATTACATCGGGAAATAGGGGCAGCAGGCCTAGGCCAAGGGCAGCCCCGACCGCCATCCATAAGACGACCCAAAGGAAACCGTGCATCACTAGGCGTTGGCCCATGGGACGGCGGAACGTGGGCAGAGCACTGCCCGGGGCGAATTTCGGTACCTTCCATTGCCCGCGGGCCATCTGGTGGGCGACTCCCTGTCCGGCTCCAATGGTGAATATGCCGAGGATGATATAAGCCCATATCTCAAGATCAGACCCATCACTCAGAGAAGCGTCGACAATGATTACAATTCCAAGGAATAGAGTCCCCACCCTCACCACAGCGCCAATGCCCGAACCGAACCCGCTCATTTCGGTCCTCCCCGTCAACTTGGCCACCGGTTCTGACCGCTGACCGAAACTGGCAACCCAATGTTGGGCCCGTCGGGCGGAACGTCGTGGAACACACTTCCAGCAGGTGCACGCGGGCGGGTGAGCCGAATACCAGTTCGCTCGACCAGTCATAGAACCGGGATTATCTCATATTTGTGCATCAGTCCTCGTTGCCGTACCTGACCTACCCATTATCCAGGCCGTTAGGTTTTCCCGTCAACCAGACAGACCCGGTCCGCTACGCTCCCCGGATCACCCCCTCGCACATCTGCGCTCCCTGGAGGACCTCGGATATCACCGCTGTTTCCCAGGTGGTGTGGAAGTCCCGCACCCCGATGCCCACCGGGATGGCCGTGATGCCCTTCTCGATGAATACGTTGGCGTCTGACCCGCCGCCGGTGGACTCCAAGATTGGCTCCAGGCCCATGCCGGCCAGCGCCCGCCCGATGACGGCGACGGCCGGGCTGTCAGCCTCGATTTGGTATGCCTGGTAGGTGTTCACGATGTCCAGGTCGATCTTCGCCTCCGGGTATCTGGACGCAACCTCGTCGAAAACCCCCCGGAACTTGCGTTCCAAATCGGCCAGCTTCTCGTTGCTCCGGCTCCGGAACTCGCCGTCTAGAAAGGCCCGTTCAGGGATGATGTTGCGCTTCAGGCCACCTTCGAGGCGGCCGATATTGGCCGTGGTCTCTTCGTCGATGCGGCCCAGGGGCAACCGCCCCAAGATCTCGGCGGCGATGAGCAGGGCGGAGATGCCTTTTTCAGGCTCCAGACCGGCATGGGCGGCGCGGCCGGTGATCTGGGCGGTGACCACGTTCTGGGACGGGGCCGAGAGGATGATTCGGTTGGGAGGCCCCTCGCCGTCGAAGACGATGCCCTCTTTGGCCGAAACCATGCTGAAGTCCAGGTGATGCGCTCCCACCAGGCCGCCTTCCTCGTGGCGGGTGAACACCACTTCGATTGCCCGGTGGCTACGGCTAGATTCGAGGGCTGCCGTTAAAGCCTCCAGGACGATGGCCACCCCGGCTTTGCAGTCGCCGCCCAGAATGGTGCTGCCGTCGGACCGCAGCACGCCTCCGTCAACCACGGGCTTGATGCCCCGGCCGGGCTCCACGGTGTCCAGATGAGCGGAGAGCATGACCGGCGGGCCCTGTCCCGCCAGTTTGGCGATCACGTTGTTGTAGGAGTCGTGGGACACCTTCAGGCCCAGGGCCTCCAACCGGGAACTCACCTCCTGGTCCATGGCGTCTTCCTCGCCGCTGGGGCTGTCGATCTGGATCAGGTCTATCAGGGTTTTTACCAGCCGTTCTTGATCGGCCAAAGCATGCCTCCGGACCATCGATTTAGCGGATCCCGATTTAGCCGAAAAGGCTAGGGCAGCGCCGCCACGGCCTTTATCTCAACCAGAAAATCTTCGTTCACCAGGCCGTCCACCACCAAGAGGGTGTTGGGCGGGAAGTCGCCGTTGGGGAAGAGGTCTGGATAGACCTCGCTTCGGCCCTGGAGATACCCCTGGACCGACGGGCGGCCCACCACGTAGGTTGTGAACTCGACCACGTTGCTGAAATCCGCTCCGGCGCCGGCCAGCACGTGGCCGATATTCTGAAGTACCTGGCGCGTCTGGGCCGCGGCGTCGCCCTTGCCCACCAGGTTGCCGCTGGAGTCCACACCCACCTGTCCGGCGATGTAGACCAGTTTTCCGGGTCTTACGCTCATGCCCAGGGAATATGCGCCCAGGGGTTGGGGCGCCTGGCTGCTGGTTACCACTGTCCGGTCCAATCCTGCCATGGGTGTCCCTCCTTGATTCCCGGTTGACGACAAATGTCGGCCAATTATAAGGCAACCGACCCCGCTGGGCGAGGGCCGGTTTCCGTCGGTTCACAATCCCCCAAATGCCCCGTGCTATACTCGGCGCCATGGCGGCAGAGTCATCGAGACCTCAGATTGGCGTAGGCGTGATCTTCGTGCGTGACGGCAGGGTTTTTTTGGCCAAGCGGCACGGCGCCCACGGCGAGGACACCTGGGCCTCGGCCGGCGGCCATTTGGAGAGCGGCGAGACCCTGGAGGAATGCGCGCGGCGGGAAGCCATGGAGGAACTGGGCGTGACCGTGGGCGAGTTACGGTTCCTCTGCGTGAGCAACATAATCGCCTACGGCAAGCACTACGTGGACATCGAGTTTCTGGGGGACATCGGCGGCCAAGAGCCCAGCTTGGCGGAGCCGGAAGCCTTCATCGCCAGCGGCTGGTTCCCCCTGGACGATCTACCGGAGCCCCTGTTCCACGCCATGAGCTATGCGCTGGACAGCTACGGCACAGGTCAGCGCTACTTTCCGGGGGAGTGACAGAGTCCCTTCCCCCGCGGACGGGGGAAGGTTAGGATGGGGGCGTCGCGCAGAGGATCGAATCGAAAAAAACCTGGAGGGTGAAATGGCGGCGAAGAAAGGAAACGGCCTGCTGATGGTCTATAGCGACGTGGCGGCCGAGCACGACGAAGAGTACAACCGGTGGTACAACGAAGAGCACATCCCAGAGCGTTTGTCCATTCCGGGCGTGCTCAATGCCGCCCGGTACGAGGCGGTAAAAGGCGGCCCCCGGTATCTGGCCTGCTACGAGCTTGAGTCGGCCGACACCTGGCATTCCGACGCCTGGCAGAAGTGGCTCAAGGAGCCGACCGAATGGTCCAAGCGGATGTCCCCCAGTGTGATTGGGACGGCCTATATCAGGAACCTCTATACGCGTATCTACCCGGACCACGTGCCCGAGGAGACCGCTCAGGCCGGTATGGCGCCGGTTATCCTGGTGGGGAGGATGTCGGTGCCTGAGGAACTGGACGAAAAGTTCAACAAAGCCTACAACACCGAGCGTTTGCCCGAGGCGAGGAAGATCCCCGGCTATATCCGGGCCCGAAGGTTTGAGGTGGTCATGGGCGCGCCCAAATACACCACGGTCCACGAGATGGAGTCCATGGACGTGGTCAACGGGGAAGTATGGGAGGGGTGGAGAACGATGGTGACGCCGGTGTGGAATACGGAATTGCGTCCCTTCATGGTCCACGAAGAGGGATCGCCGGGCGTTTTCCGCCGGATTTTCCCAAAATAAACGCCGTCTAGACTCTCTTTCGAGCAGTTTTAATGGGCGCGGACCGCCATTTGGCGGCCCGCGCCCATTTCATTTCACTGACAGTGGAATATTGACTGAAATCCGGCATGGATCAAGACTGTGTACCATATTTGGTGTCTATATCCGCTTTATTTACACATAAATGGCTCCAGATGAATGCGCCGGCCAGGCACGGGTTTCCCAAATCGGCCGGACCGGGGTCGTAAGAAGACATAAAATGCGGGTTTGAGAGCCTTGTTTTTGAGGCTATTTAGCCTCAAATCTGCTATAATATGTCTAGTCGGAACGACTTCAAACACTACTGCTTCAAGGCCTCATTTCCGTACGTAATTTTTTCTCTATCCGCCCAACGAATACCTATGGTGAAATAACAATATGACCCAATCCCAATCAGGCGATTACACAGCGAAAGACATCCAGGTCCTGGAGGGCATGGAGGCGGTGCGTGTCCGCCCTGGGATGTACATCGGCAGCACCGACCAACGCGGCCTGCACCACCTGATCTACGAGATACTGGATAACTCGGTGGATGAAGCGATGGCCGGCTACTGCGACCACGTTGATGTTTCCATATCCGAAGACGGCTGGATAACCGTGGCCGACAACGGCCGCGGGATCCCCATCGACAAGCACGCTAAAACCGGCAAAAGCGCCCTGGAAACGGTGATGACCACCCTGCACGCGGGCGGAAAGTTCGGCGGTGGGGCCTACAAGGTCACCGGCGGCCTTCACGGCGTCGGCGGTTCGGTGGTGAACGCTTTGGCAGAAGAGCTGCGCGCGGAGGTCCGTCGCCAGGGCTGGCGATACACCCAGGAGTACAGCCGGGGAAAGCCGACCACCAATCTGGTGAAGGGAGATAAGACGCCCGATCACGGCACGACCGTGTCCTTCAAGCCCGACCCGCAGATATTCCCAGTCATCGAATACGATTTCGATCTGCTGATCGCCCACTTCAAAGAGATTGCTTACCTGAACAAGGGCCTGGAGATTGTGTTCACCAGCCATTGGCATTCCGACCGGCGCAGTGGCGATGTCGAGCGCACCTACTTCTTCGACGGCGGCATCGCCAACCTGGTCCGAAATGTCAACCGTCACCGCCGGACTGTGCAGTCCGTCCCCTTCTATTTCGAGAAGGTGGTGGACGAAACGGCCGTTGAGGTGGCTATCCAGTATAACGACACCTTCTCGGAGACGGTGTTCTCCTTCGCCAACTGCATCAACACCGAAGAGGGCGGCACCCATATGACCGGCTTCCGTACCGCCCTGACCAGGGTGATCAACGATTTCGCCCGGAAGCAGGGATACATCAAGGACGACCAGCCCAATCTGATCGGCGACGATGTCCGCGAGGGCCTGGCCGCCGTTATCAGCGTCAAGCTGACCGACCCCCAGTTCGAGGGGCAGACCAAGACCAAGTTGGGCAACGCCGAGGTCCGCGGTATCGTGGACTCGGTGGTCAGCGAGGGCCTGAACCGCTATCTGGAAGAGAACCCCACCGACAGCAAGCGGGTGATTGAAAAGTGCCTGACCTCCCAGAAGGCCAGGGAAGCAGCCAAGCGCGCCCGTGACCTTGTCATACGCAAGAATGCTCTGGACGGGTCGTCGCTGCCCGGAAAATTGGCGGACTGCGCCGAGCGCGACCCCGCCAAATCGGAGTTGTACATCGTCGAGGGCGAGTCGGCCGGAGGCTCGGCCAAGATGGGCCGCGACCGTCACTTCCAGGCAATCTTGCCCCTGAAAGGCAAGATACTGAATGTGGAACGGGTCCTGCAGCAGCCCGACAAGATCCTGGGCCATGAGGAGATACGGGCCATGGTTGCGGCCCTGGGCGCCGGAGAGGGCGAGGAATTCGAGCCGGAGAAGATCCGCTACCACAAGATCATCATCATGACCGACGCCGATGTGGACGGCTCCCATATCCGGACGTTGATCCTGACCTTCTTCTACCGCCGGATGCTGCCCCTGATCGAGCAGGGATTCCTGTACATCGCCCAGCCGCCTCTGTACCGCATACAGACCGGCAGAAAGGTGGAATACACCTACACCGAGGAAGAGAAGGACGAATACCTGGCTAATTTGAACGGAAGCCGCAATCCTCAGATACAGCGCTATAAGGGCCTGGGCGAGATGAACCCCGATCAGTTGTGGGAAACCACCATGAACCCGGAGACCAGGCAGATGCTGGAAGTGACCATCGACAACGCCGTCGAGGTGGACGATGTCTTCACCACGCTGATGGGCGAGGAAGTTGCTCCGCGCCGGAGCTTTATCCAAGCCCACGCCCGTAGCGTGCAAAACCTGGACGTTTAATCCGGAAATACAACTCGAACGGTCCTTCGACAAGCTCAGGATGAGCGGATATCAGGTGTTCGGCCGCTCATGGTGAGCTTGTCGAACCACAAAGGGCGGCCGCGGACCGGCGGTCCTTTGGAAACCGGCATAACTTGGTTTATAATAGGCGCGTCGGCTTCTTGACGCCGGGTCCGCGCC
>CAYMZL010000085.1:0-7962 GCA_964394825.1 uncultured Dehalococcoidia bacterium
TGGTCGTGTTTCTGACCCTGGCCAACTCACTGCTCACCTTGGTTCCCACACCCGGCGGCGTTGGAGCCGTGGAGTCGGGCGTCGCGGGGCTGGCGGTGCGTCTTTCCAGCCTGAGCGTCAGCGCCGCGGCTGCGTTGGTGCTGATCGACCGGGTCATAACCTATATCAGCGTGATCGTCTTGGGGGCGGTGCTGTTCTTGGTGCGTCAGGCCCTTTGGCGTCCCCGGATGGCCGGCCCCAGCCCGGCAGAGGACGGTCTCTAGCCCAGGAGCCGTTAACCCCAGAAACGGATGCAACGCATGCTATACACCGCCAGTTTCTACCACCCGGAGCATTGGCAAGGGACACCCTACCGGATCTCCAGGGCCCATCCCAGGGGACAGAAGACCAACTGGGAAGTCCAGCCCTTCCTGTATCCCTCCCGCCGATTGCTGACCGAATACCGGGAAGGAGCTTTGGATTTCGCCGGACTGACCGAGCGGTACCGGGAAGAGCTTCAGACCAGCTACAACTGGGAAGCGGACTTTCAGGACTGGCTGGGTTCACTCAGACCGGAAGATGACTTTACGCTGCTGTGCTTCGAGCCCGAGGGAGAGCCGTGTCACCGGAGGGTGGCGGCGGCGTGGTTGTTGGAGCAATCGCCGGAGTTAGGCCCGGGGCAGATTCGGTAAACCCGATTCGTTGACATAATCACTTGATATTTCATACGTTAAATGGTTAAATAGATGTACCTTCGCGCCCTAAAGGTGCAAGGAATTTTACCTAGCAGGTTAAGACCTCTAGGACGAGAGCGCTAAGGCCTCTCAAAGGAGAATCCTCATGGTATCTTCCCCATTGGCAACCACGGCCCTCAAGTTCCCAGTTTCTTCCTTCCGGCGCATACCCTCCCCGGCAGACCCCAAGGCTCAGCACAGCTATGTAGCTGTGGTAAACGTGTACGATCTTCCCGATTTTTCCGAGTGGCGCGCAATCAACGTGCGCGATCCCAAGGAAACAGGGGCAGTTCCTAAAGCGATTCGAGAGACGCTAACGCAAGAGCCTTCAATGTTCTTTTTCAAGAATCGTGGTCTTGTCCTGACGGCCAAAGAGGTCAAATTCGATACTGAATCTTCTATCCTTACAGTGCTGTTGGAAAGTCCGAAAATCCACGGATTATTGGACGGTGGACACACCGACAAAGTGATTAAGACTTACTGTGCAGAAACCCCGAGAGATGATTCAGATCCGAACTCCCAGGCCTACGTGCGAGTTGAATTACTCGAAGGCTTCGATGTCGAGCAAATTACTGACATAGTTGAGGCTAGGAATACTTCGAACCAAGTCAAAGACCAAAGCCTACTGGAGTTGGAAGGAAAATTCGAAGGGATCAAATCGGCGATCACGGGCACCTCGTATGCCGACTTGGTAGCATACAAGGAATACGAGATATACGAAGGTGCCGATGGTCCGCGACCCAAACCCATCGATGTCCGGGAGTTGATTGCTCTGCTCACTGTGTTTAACAAGGATCAATTTGGGGATGCCAACCACCCGGTTTTGGCCTACTCGCAAAGAGCTGCTTGCCTAAACCGTTTCAGGGACGGCGGATCATCATTTGAGAAGATATATCCCCTGGCCGAGGATATATTCAGGCTGTGGGACACGATTCAACTCCGGCTCCCGGACTGGTATAAAGTCGCCAAAAGTAACCAAGGTGAAGGATCCCGGTTTGGGAGATTCACTGGGGTGACCGCAAAATCCAGCAAGTTAACTTTCAGCGAGGGAGATACGGAGTACGCCATTCCGACAGCGTTCAAATACCCGATCCTTGCGTCAATCCGTGCTTTCATGGAAGAGGAAAATGGGAAATGGGTCTGGGGCAAGGGCCTAAACCCATTCAAGGAGTTGGAAAATGGTCTTGGAGAGCAACTAGCAGAGGTGGTACTTAGTAACGCCCAGGAAATGAGGAATCCGACGAAATTAGGTAAAACCAACTCAGTTTGGGATCAGTGCTACGGCAAAGCCCAAATCTGGTACCTACGGGCGTAACCTGGGTTTCAGGATTCGTTTGTCCATAGAGAGGGGTCGCTTTGGCGGCCCCTCTCTTTCTACCACTCGGACCGGGCGGGCCGCCCCATCAACTCAGCCATGGCTTTCTGGGGCGAAAGTCCGTCGAAAAGTACCCGTGACGCCATCTCGGCGATGGGCATCTCCACACCCAGTTCCTTGGCCATGGTCAGGGCGGCCAGCGTGGCGTTCACCCCCTCGGCCACGTTGTCCATGGAATCGCGTATCTCCGGCCAAGAGCGTCCTTTGGCCAATTCCTCTCCCACGTACCGGTTGCGGCTGAGGCGGCTGGAGCAGGTGGCGACCACGTCGCCCAATCCCGCCAACCCGGCGAAGGTCATGGGGTCGGCGCCGGCGGCGATGCCCAAGCGGGTGATTTCGGCCAGTCCCCGAGTGATGAAGGCCGATTTGGCGTTCTCTCCGGCATCCATGCCGTCGCCGATGCCGGCGCCCAATGCGACGATGTTCTTCAGGGCCCCGGCCAGTTCGACGCCCAGCACATCGTTGCTGGTGTAGACCCGGAAATTTCCGGACATGAGCGCGTTCTGCGCTTTTTGTGCCGCGTCCGGGTTTCGGCTGGCGATAACCGTCGAGGCCGGTTTTCCCTGCACGATCTCCTTGGCCAGGTTCGGGCCCGAAAGGACGCAGATGTCCGGGTGGAAACCGGCGGGCAGCTCATCTTCCAGCACCTGGCTCATCCGCCTGGCGGTGGGCAGTTCCAGGCCCTTGGTGGCGCTGAGGACGATGGCGCCGGTCTGGAGATGGGGCATTATCCGCCGTACGTTCTCCCGCAGGCGGTCCGAGGGCACCGCAAGTATCACCAGGCCGCTCTGCCGCAGGGCGGACTCGGGTTGGCTGGTTACGCTCAGACAATCCGGGAACGGGGTGTCGGGAAGGAACCTGGCGTTGCGCCGTTGGGAGGAAAGGGCCTGCGCTTCGGCCTCGGTGCGGGCCAGCAATGCGACCGGGATTTTGTTCTCGGCCAATAGGATGCCCAGAGTGGTGCCCCAGGTGGTGGCTCCGATGATGGCCGCTTGATTACTCAAATTAAGACCGCGGGAGAAATCCGCAGGTTGGCTAGGAGACCGGACATGTCTAGTCTATTGAGAATAACGTGGGGAGTCCAGGCTGGCGGGACGGTCGAGTGGGAGAATCACTCGACCTTGGCGGCGGGGTGGCCCAGGCGGCGTTCTCTGCCCTGGCGGATGCGTTGGATGTTGTCCCGGTGTTGCCAGATAATCATGGCGCAGGCGATGAACGCGTAGACCATGTAGGTGTTGGAGTGCCAACCGGCCAGCCCCAGGGCCAGCACGGCTACCGCTCCAATCATCACGCCGATCACCGAGCCCAGCGAGATATACCTGCTCCAAGCGGTGATGGCGAAAAATGTGGCGGTGGCGATTACCGCGGGCACCGGGGCCATGATCGCCAGCCCTCCCAGCGCCGTCAGGATGCCCCGGCCTCCCTTGAATTGCAGGAACACCGGCCAGTTGTGGCCCGCCAACACGATCAGCGCGGCCGTTACCTCCGCCGCTGAGGTGCCGATGACGACCCGCGCTATGACTACCGCTATGACCCCTTTCGCTATGTCCAGGGTCAAGACCACGGCGGCGGCTTTGGTCCCGCCGGTGCGCAGGACGTTGGACATTCCGGTGCGTCCGCTGCCGTATTCCCGGACGTCCACGCCCATCTTCCACTGCAACAGCATGTAGCCCCAGGAGATCGACCCCAGCAGATAGGCCAGCGGCATCACCGCCCCGTACTGGGCTGCCTCGGATCGGCCGTCCATGGTCAGGAGGACGACGGCCACCCCGGCGATGATGAATGGTATGGCCACCGCCTGGATGATGATTGATGTGGGAGGTCGGATCATGGCGGTCTGGTTGCCGGAATCAGAGAAGCTTGCCTTGTGCTTGATTACCAGTTTCAGGGAGGCTTACTTGCGCTTGAACACCAGTTTCAGGTGGGTGCGGTCAAAGCCAAAGGTGTCCCGAATCTTGTTTTCCAGATAGCGTTGGTAGGTGAAGTGTACCAGTTCCGGGTTGTTGACCGTGAAAAGGAAGGTGGGTGGGTTTATGCCAACCTGCTGCAGCCGGTTTATCTGGACCCGCTGTCCCCGGTGTTTTCTGACCACCGGAGGTTGGTGGCCGGCCAGAGCATCGGCCAACATGAACTGCAGGTCACGGGAGCGTACCAACCGCATGCGCTCGGTCCAGAGGTCCTGGGCGGTGTCCATCAACGCCTTTATCCCCTCGCCTTTCAGAGCGGACGTGAAACAGATGGGCACGTAGGGCATGAAGTGGAGCCGGTCCCGGACGGTGGCCGCGGCACGGTAGCGCGCGCCGGCGCCCTCATCGGCGAACAGGTCCCATTTGTTGATCACCACGATCAGCCCGCGGCAGATATCCCAAGCCAGGCCCGCGATGTGGGCGTCCTGGCCGGTCGCCAACTCCGAGGCGTCGGTCACCAGGAGGGTGATGTCGCTGCGGTTCACCGCGCCCACGGCCCGGATCACGCTGTATTTCTCGATCCCCTTCGACACCTGGCCGGGGCGGCGTATGCCGGCGGTGTCGATGACCACGATGTCACGGCCGTTGTAGGTGAGCTGGGTGTCCAGGGCGTCCCTGGTGGTGCCCGGCACCTCGCTGACGATGGACCGCTCCTGCCCCAAGATCGTATTCAACAGGCTGGACTTGCCCACGTTGGTGCGGCCCACGATGGCCAAGTTGAGGGCGCCCCGCTGAAAGGCCGGCGCGGTCTCATCCAGGTCTTGCAGTTCCGTTAATTCCGTGAAGCCGTCGTCCGATGCCGAGGGGTCGGGCTGGAGGTGGGAGGTTACTCGTTCCATCAGCCCGTGGATCCCGTAGTTGTGAAAGGCGCTGATGGGCTCTGGGTCGCCCATGCCGAGGCTGTAGAACTCGGGAGCGGCGAACTCCCGAAGGTCGTTGTCCACCTTATTCACGGCCAGCACCACCGGTTTCTCGGAGAACCGCAGCATGTCGGCGGCGGCGATGTCAGAGGGGGTCATGCCATCGACCACATCGGTCACAAAGATGATGACGTCGGCGTCCGCCACCGCCATCTCCGCCTGCTCTTGGACCAGTTGTCTGATGACGCCCTCGGGATTGGGCTCCAGGCCGCCGGTGTCCAGCAAGATGAAATGGTAGTCGTCCCACCAGGCGTCGGCCATCAGGCGGTCGCGGGTCGTCCCCGCCACCTCGCTGACGATGGCCTGCCGCCGGCCGATGATCCGGTTGAACAGCGATGACTTGCCGACGTTGGGCCGGCCGATGATCGCGACTATGGGGATGGACAAAGCAACACCAATCTGCTCCGATCTGGGGTCAATGCCGGGCAAGCGGCCGTAGTCAGTTCCCGGCGAGTAGAAATTCCAAGATGGTCTTTTGAGCGTGCAGGCGGTTGTGCGCCTGGGGAAAGGCCACCGACTGGGGATGTTCCAACATGCCCGGCGGGACCTCTTCCCCGTAATGGGCCGGCATGTCGTGCATGAACAGGGCGCCGGCGTTGGCCCGTTCCATCAATTTTGGGTCGACGGTGTACCCGGCGAAGGCGGACTTGCGGACCTCGGCTTCCGATTCTTGGCCCATGCCGGCCCAGACGTCGGTATACACCACATCGGCCCCGGCCACCGCTTCGGCCGGGTCAGTCAGGGTCCGCACGCGGACCGATGCCCCGTTGGCCCGCTCCCGGGCCTTCCGCACCGATGCGTCATCCAGATGATAACCTTGGGGCGACGCGCTGGTGAAATTCATGCCCACGGCGGGCAACGCCAAGCAGAGGCTGCGCGCCACGTTGTTGCCGTCGCCCACATAAGCGAGGCTAAGACCGTCCAGGGTGTCTTTGTGCTCGTAGATGGTGAGCAGGTCGGCCATGATCTGGCAGGGGTGCTCCAGGTCTGAAAGGGCGTTCACCACCGGCACGCTGGCGTGTTCGGCCAGCTCCACCAAGACGTCGTGGTTGGAGACCCGGGCCACGATGCAGTCCACGTAACCGGAAAGCACGTTGGCCACGTCTGAGACCGGCTCACGGCTGCCGAAGCCCGTCTCCTGCGGCCCCAGAAACACCGAATATCCCCCCAACTCCTGGATGCCCACCTGGAAGCTCACCCGGGTGCGGAGCGACGGTTTGTCGAACAAGATCGCGACTGTTTTGCCGGCCAACGGCTTGCCGCCGCCTCCGCCTCTGGAAGACAACTTGGCGTCCCGGGCCCGTTTGACCAGGCTCCGGGTCTCCTCTGAGGTAAAGTCGGTTACGGATAGAAAGTCTCGTTTGGTCGGCATTTAAGAGTCCATTGGGGGTCCCTTGAGTTGACGGGCGTGCTCACCGATCCGCCTCTAACATTATAGGCGTTGCGGGAAAGGGTTAAAACCGGGCCTATCTTCGCGGCGGACCAAGGCGTGGATTGCGCCTGGCGGACTATCTGCTATCATGGGTGGGCGCACGGCCAAGGCCGGAATCCACCGGAATCGGCGTAAATCCGATAGAGGACAATCAGCATGGCGAGCACCGGTATAAATCCCGGCTTGAAGGGCCAAAAACAGACTCTGGTCTGTGAACATAACGTGGCAGGCCATGTGAACAAATTCAGCACTCCCGCCATGATTCAGCTCATGGAACAGGCGGCCATCGCCGGAGTCAGCGAGCATCTGCCAGAAGGGGAAGTCTCGGTGGGCATCGAGGTGAACGTGCGTCACCTGGCGCCCGCCGACATCGGCGCGACCATCGTGGCCCACGCGGAGCTGATCGAGGTCGAGCGCAACCGCCTGACGTTCCAGGTGGAGGCTTACGACGACGGCCGTAAGATCGGCGAAGGGACCCATAAAAGGGCGATCATCAAGACCGCCGGCTAGGGCGGTCCGCCGGTCAGCGGGCCATTTCGGCCCAATCATGATTCTGTTCTGGAGCGAATTGCATGGCGAATATGGAGCATGTTCAACTCGTTAAGCGGGGCCGTGACCATGTCGCCCGCTGGCGGGAGGCCAATCCCGACGACAATCTGGACTTGAACGCAGCCTATATGAGCTACGTTAGGGCGCCTCAGGTGGACATCAGCGGCGCCGATATGAGGGACTCCGATCTGATGGGCGCGGTGTTGCAGCGGGCCAACCTTTCCGGCTGCTACATGAACCCCTGTCACCTCTACCACGCCAACCTCAGGGAGGCCAACCTCAGCCGGGCCCGGATGAACGGGGCCAACCTGCGCGGCGCCGACCTGCGGGGGGCGGACCTCTCGGGCACGGACCTGGACCGGGCAGTTCTGTCCGACGCCAACCTGACCGGCGCGAAGCTGGTCAACGCCAATCTCTCCAGGGCCAGTTTGGCTGGGGCAAACTTGACCGACGCCGATCTCACCGGCGCCAGCTTCGCCGGTGCATCGCTGATCCGGGCGAACATGACCAATGCCAAATGCGCCGATAGCGACTTCTTCCAGACCCAGTTCTGGAGCGTGGACCTGACCGGAGCCGATCTATCGGGCAGCTTGTTTGGTTATTCCATCTTCCAGGACTGCGACCTGAGCGGCGCCAATGGCCTGGACCAGGTCCGCCACGACGCCCCAAGCACGGTGGGCCTAGACACCCTGTTCCGCTCCCACGGGCAGATCCCCGAAGCGTTCTTGAAGGGCGCCGGGGTGCCCGATGCGGCTACAGGTTTCCTGGAGACGGCCAAAATAGACACCACCTGTTTGGGGGATTGCTTCATCTCCTGCATCGACGGAGAGGAAGAGTTCGCCAAGCGGCTGCGGGATGACCTGCGGGACCAGGGTGTACGTTGCTGGGTCTTCTCCCAGGTCGTCCGGGGCAACCCATTGGTGGACCGGCACAGCACTTCGGACCAAGAGGAGGTCGAACGCTGGATACGCTCTTACGACAAGATGTTGGTGCTGGGCTCGGCCGC
>CAYMZL010000086.1:0-7954 GCA_964394825.1 uncultured Dehalococcoidia bacterium
CATCCCGGTCAAGTATTCTCACCACGAAGGCGCCCACAGCCAGCACGAGATAGACCTGCAATATACCGACGCCCTGACCATGGCCGACAACGTTATGACCGCCAAGTTGGTCATCAAAGAGTTGGCCCAATTGAAGTCCGTCTACGCCACGTTCATGCCCAAGCCCATCTCGGGGATGAACGGCTCCGGGATGCATATCCACCAGTCGCTGTTTCAGGGCGACAAGAACATCTTCTTCGATGCGGACGACGAACACCAACTGTCCATCTCCGGTAAGCGGTTCATCGCCGGACTGCTGCACCACGCGCCCGAGATCACCCTGGTGACCAATCAGTGGGTCAACTCCTACAAACGCCTGGTGCCTGGATTTGAAGCTCCGGCGTTCATATCTTGGGCCCACATCAGCCGCTCGGACCTGATCCGGGTTCCGGCTTATAAGCCGGGTTACGAGAGTTCCATGCGGGTGGAGTACCGCGCCCCGGACCCGGCCTGCAATCCCTATCTGGCCTTCAGCGTGATGCTGGCCGCCGGGTTCAAGGGTATCGAACAGGAATACCCCGTGCCTCCTCCGATGGAGGGCAACGTGTTCGCCATGACACCCGGAGAGCGTCAGGCCAAGGGCATCAAACCGCTGCCCGGCAGCCTTGGGGAGGCCATCATCCTGGCCGAGGAAAGCGAGTTGCTTCGGGACTCGCTGGGCGAGCACATCCTGCACAGCTTCATTCAGAACAAGAAAATTGAGTGGGACGAATACCGGGCCACGGTGACCGACTACGAGACCGCACGGTATCTGCCCATCCTCTAACGGTCCGCTCCGCCTTGGACCTACTCCGCCGGCCTGATACGGAGTGTGTAACTGGCCGGTTGCCGGGTCTTCTCCGCCAATGAGCCAACCGCCACGATCAGCCTTTCGCCGTCCCTTGGTGGAAGAATGGTCAGTTCTCCAGAGTTTCCGGCGTCCAACGGCACCGGGCGCACCAGAGATTCGTCGCCCAAGGTTATCAACTGGACCTGGAAATGTTGCCGCACCACATTGTCGGTGAACACGAACCCCCTGGCTTCCCAGCCTCCGTCTTCAGCCGCAATCCCGGCAGCCTCGATGGACAGGTCACGGAAACAGGCCCCAATGCCGTTGATGGCGTCGTCGGTTACGTATTGGAGGCGGACCCAGAGGTCTTCCCCGGCGTATGGCGAGAGATCGACCGATTCCCGCAACCAACCGTCGCTGACGCCGGTGTAACCAGGGCCGAACCCAATGCCGATGGGGTTCTCCGGAGAGGTTGCCGGGGTCTCGATTATCCGCCAGGTCTGTCCGCCGTCGACCGACACTTCAACGTAGACGTAGTCCCAGTCCTTTTCGATCTCGAACCAGACCTCGTATTCCAGGGCCGCCGCCGATCCCGCCGGTAGTTCGACGCGGCGGGCCAAAGTGGAGTCTATGGAGTCGCCTGAGTTGCCCCACCAACACCCGGTAACGCCCACGTCGACGGGCAGCAACTGAATGGTGGTTGCGCCCTGGAATGACAGCGTGACGGCTTCGGAGACCGACTCCAATTCGATGTACTCCACCGCGTATTGGGGGATCTCCGACCGGTATTCATACAATCCCTTGATACTCCCGGAGATTGCGGCGCTCACATCCAGATCGTCATAGCCCAATCTCCCGTCTCCGTCCAGGATATTGGCGGCCGCCCACTCCCGGAACACATCCTCGAACCGCGATTCGTATCCCATGTCCTTCAGGAATCCGTCGATGCCCGCGATGCCGTCTTCCGGCTGGGCCAGAAGGGGTCTGAGGTCGCTCCGCCCGCCGTAATGCTCGGTGAGGAAATGCATGAACAGGGATGTAGCCCCGTAGTTGTTGATGCTCCCGATGGGAGAGACCGGCCAATGGACCAGCGAAGTAGGAGCGCCCCGGAGGAATTGCCGGATGGAGAACGGGGTGCCCAATGCGATGCTGGTTGCCAACTCGGCCAACCCTTCGTTGACCCAGGTGTCTTCGGAGGCGTCGGCGTTCCAGTGGATGGCGTGCTGTAGTTCGTGGGCCAGGACTTGTTCGTAGTTGCTGCCACCCGGAGGCACGTCCAGGGCGTTGATGTAGATGATTTCGCGCTGGTTGCTCCGGGGCCTGACGCCGGTCGGGTATTCGTCGGTGGAGCTGAAGTAGCCGGCCACGCCCCTTAGGCTGGCGTTCAGTATGTTCAAACGGGGATCATTGTCGATCCCCGGGCTCCATTCGTTGCCGAAGACCTGGGTCACCGCCGGATAGATGTCTTCTTCGAACCGGGAAGCCGAGCGTTCGATTCCGGACCGGCTGAAATTTAGGCCTTCCTCGAAGTACCAATAGGCATGGGGAGTGACCAGAACCAGCTCGAAGGTGCTCTGGTAGGCCATTGTATCGGCCAGGTCCACCAACCAGAAGGTGTCGGTACGCCCAACCGAATATTCCACGGTGTCGCCTAAGACGGTCCTGGGGATGTCACCGCTCCCCGGCACGAGCTCTTTGGTCAGCCGGAAAAGGTCCCGGTCCGGCGCTTCGCTAAATTGTGCGGTGCTCTCGGTTTCGCCGGGAGCCGCGAGAACCGCGGAAGGGGGCTCTGCGGTTGGAGTGGGCGGTTCTTCGGGCTTTGGAGTGCTTGATTTTATCTGGTCTGGGGTTGGAGCAGGCACCGTTGGTTCATCGACCGGCGGGCCGGAACAGGCAACCATACCAGCGATCATCAGGAATAGCCCGGACCGAATAAAAATCTTCATGGATGGCGTAGGACCGGGGAATATACGGAGTGGCTCAACACAGGCTTCTTAACTTCCAATGACGTTATACCGGTTCATCGCGATGTCTATATTCTCTTCCAACATACACTGCACCGCGGCGGCGGCGTCTTGTACTGCCCTGGCGATTAGGGGCTCTTCCTGTTTGCTGAACAGCCCCAGTACGTGGGGTATGGACTCGCCGTTCCCGGAAGGCTGACCGACCCCGATCCGCAACCGGGGGAATTCTTCCGTGTGTACGGTAGCGATGATGGAACGGATGCCGTTGTGGCCGGCGTGGCTGCCTGCCATCCGAAGTCTGATGCGGCCAACGGGTAGGGCCATCTCGTCATACACCACCAACAGGTCGGCAGGGCGGCCGCCGAACCGGGCCAACAGGTATTCTACGCCCTCCCCGCTATTGTTCATGAAGGTCCGGGGTTTGGCCAACACCACGTCGTGACCGGCGATTCGTCCCCGGCCCAGGACCGCCTTGGCCCGCCGCTCACTCAATCGTATGTCGGCCCGCTTGGCGATGAGATCGATGAGCCGGAACCCCACGTTGTGCCTGGTGTAGGAGTACCGGGGTCCGGGATTCCCAAGGCCGACGAGTAGGAGCATGTTTAATCCAATACCTGTTTGATAAAGGAGACCAGATCAGAGTCTAGGGTGTTCGCCAGGGAAGAAAGCTCGCTGGCCTGGACGATCAGCAGAAACTCCCGCCAGCGGTCATCGGCCCTCCCGGCCAGGGCCTTTTCGACCAGGCGTCTGCTGAGTTCCTGGGTCTTTCCGCCCAATGCCTTGTCGACTTGGGGGGCCAGTCTGGCCAACTCGGCCGAAGGAACGGCCTGCTCCAGGCTGATGCGGCACTCGGGGCAACATGGCTCGTTGGAGAGGTCCAGCTCGCTTCCCTGGAACGAGCAGGGCGGAGGTCCTGGAGGAAACGCCGCGAGTTCGTTTTGCAGACCGGCCCCTGCTGGCGTCCCCAGTTCACTTATGGTGTTCAGCAACTCCAATGCGGCCATTTTCTTCTTGGCTGCCTGCAAACCAGACTGAAACACGGGTAGCGCGTCATGGAATCGCCGGTGATGTTCCCGGTAGGCCTGGGTGTACCGGATCTTGAATCCTTCCACGTCGCGGGCGATGGCGCTCCAACCCCTGCCTCTGGAGCGGATCAGCCGTGATGGCGAAATTGCGGTCAGCAGGGTGTCGCGGTCCACTGCCAGGTTCGGAAATCTCACCGAGGGCACCGGTGCGTTGGCTAGAAACCTCTGGGCCTCCAAGATCTCGCTGGAGTCGTCGTCCAGGGTGACTAGTTGCCGCAGCGTCGATAGGTCGTCCTTCAACTCGGTGAGTGCGGGATAGAGGGCGCGTACGGAATTATATATGCCGGCGTAGCCATCTCCGGAGATGCGGCCCAGCCGCTCCAGTGAAGCCCTGAGCTTGCCGGTATCGCCCATTGTGTCGGGTCCGGCGTCCCAGCGGGCCTCCAAGGAGTCCAGGATACGGGCCGCCGTAGCGGTATCCTGGACGATGGATTTTAGGGACCGGGTTAACTCCTCGTCCGCCGCATCGCCGCAGCTGGAGGCTAATTCGGGGCAGAGGACCGATAGGTGGTGGCTGGCGTCGATGAAACTCGGCGCGGACGCTGGGCCGATGGACGCCGCGTTAGTCTCTAGATCGACGTCCCAGGCAAGCAGCGGTATCAGGTCCGGAGTGAGCCTCGCGCCCAGCAGCGGGCCGCCATCCGACATGAACATCGCGGCATCGTCAGTCAACTGTATCTGATGCTCCGGGCGCTCGTGGCGGATGAACAACGTCAGGAACAGAGAGGCCAACTGGCCGGTCAGTCCGACGTCGTAGGCGAGGTAATGGTGCACCTCAGAAAATGCCTCCGGTCCGGCACCGATCTTTTTCCGAATCAGGGGAAACACCCGGCATTCGGACGGGTCGTAAGAGCCGCCATGATCGGCGGAAGGCAATCCCAATGCCGGGCCCAAGCGTCGCAACAGTTCCGGGTCGGCCCCTGGTTGGCTGAATATGGACGCGAAGAGTCTGCCGGCGTCATCTTCGCAGATTGGGTCTTGGAGACCATGGGTATCGAAGGGGAGACTCGGATACGAGCGCGCTAGAAGCCACCCGGCTAATCTATCCATCCATCGGACCGAATCACCGCCGGAGTAGATCTCCGCGGGATCTGGCCCCGGACCGTCGTGGACACAGATAACGCCCTTGGAGAACCGTGCCGATTCCTCTGAGATCAACTGTCTCTCCAGATCGTGTTGCCGGTCTCTGAGGGCGGTGTTGATGGCCGCGGCGTCCACGTCCCTCCTGGTGAGGTAAGCTGCCTGTTTGGCCGCCGCGATTTCGCCGATGATTCGGGTTGCCTGCCGGCCGGACCGCGAGGCCGGGACGCAAACGGCGGTCCTCTCGTCCACCATATCCAGAGGGCCGGTCCTGGGTCGTTCCCGAAGTAAGACGATCTTGAAGTGGGAGCCGTCCCCTGGGGCTCGGCCGAGTTCGGGGGACCACCGCCTCGCCCGGACCACCTCGCCCCGGTATTCGATCCCCTGGTGAACGCCGGTGATGGGAGTGACGGCGTCCATGGGAAACAGTCCGGCCCAGGGTGTCCGGTCCGCCGAAAGGGTCTGGTCTAATAATGTGTTCAACCGCCGGTCTCCCCGGTTCCTTCGGTTTCTAATGAAGGGTTGTCCAACAGCTTGACGAAGGACTCTTCATCCAAGATATCGGTGCCCAGGCGTTGGGCGGCGGCCAGTTTTGAGCCTGGGGATTCGCCCACCACCAAGTAATCGGTATTCCGGGTGACCGACGACGTTATCTTTCCGCCCAGGTGCTTGATCCTCGACTCGGCCTCGCTCCTTGAGAACCCGTTGAGGGTCCCGGTGACAACGAACGTCTTGCCGGCCAAGGGCAGGCCTTCGGCGCTGGTCGGCCGGGGCTCCTGTTTCATGTTGACGCCGGCGGCACGGAGCTTTTCGATCACCGAATTGTTGGCCCCCACCTGGAAGTAGGAAGCGATGCTGGCCGCAATCTTGGGGCCGATGCCCGGTATCTCCGCCAGTTCCTCTACCGTGGCGCCGGCGATCTCGTCGATGCTGTTATATGCCTGGGTCAATAGCTCGGCGACCTCGGAACCCACATGGATTATCCCCAGGGCGAACAGAAGCCGGGGAAGCGGTTTTTGCTTGCTGGCTTCGATGTTGGCCATGATCCGGGTAGCCAACTTGTCTCCCATCCGGTCAAGCTGCAATAACTCGTCTTTTTGCAGGGTATAGAGTCCCGCCAGATCGGTGACCAGTCCTTGGTCGATCAAGATCTGGCACCACCGCTCACCCAGTCCGTCGATATCGGTGGCGCCTTTGCTCACGAAGTGTTTAAGCAATTCGAAGAACTGGGCCGGGCATGAGGTGTTGGGGCACCGGTGCATGGCTTCGTCTTCCGGCTTCACGATCGTCGTGCCGCACACTGGGCATTTAACCGGCATCTTAAATTTTCTTGTACCCTTGGGCCGCTGGTCTAGGACCGGCCCAATCACATGGGGGATGACGTCGCCGGCGCGCTCGATGGTCACCAGATCGCCCACCCGGATGTCCTTGCGGTGGATGTCCTCTTCGTTGTGGAGAGAGGCGTTCCGCACGGTCGCCCCGCTGACCACCACCGGCTCCAACACGGCGTAGGGGTTCAGGCTTCCGGTCCGGCCCACGTTTATCCCAATCTTCAGCAGCCGCGTGACGGCCTGCTCGGCGGGAAACTTGTAGGCGATGGCCCAGCGCGGCTCTCGTCCGACGACCCCCAAGGCGTCTTGAAGGGCCAGAGAAGAGACCTTTACGACGACTCCGTCGGCCTCATAGGGAAGGTCATGGCGGGCCGAAACCCAGTGGTCGTAGAAGTCGATGACCTTTTCGATGGTGCGGCAGACCAGATTGTGGGGGTTGACCCTGAACCCAAGGCTTTTCAGCCATTCCAACACCTCCCAATGTCCATCGACCGGCACGGTAGCTCCAGACCCGCTCAGGCTGTACACCCAGATCTCCATGTTTCGGGCCGCAGTGATCTTGGGGTCCAGTTGCCGCACACTGCCGGCGCCGGTGTTCCTGGGGTTGGCGTACAGCGGCTGGCCACTCTCGGCCCGCTCCTCGTTCAAGCGCCGGAACTCCGGTATGGGGAGATAGACTTCGCCCCGGACCTCCAGGCGCGCCGGAGCGCCTTGCAGGAGTGAAAGAGGAATGGTCTTGATGGTCCGTAGATTCTGGGTTACGTCCTCGCCGACGGCGCCGTCGCCGCGGGTAGCGCCCTGGATGAAAACACCGTTTTCATAGGTCAGGTTGACGGCCAATCCATCGATCTTTAACTCACAGACCAGGTCGAATTCCGAATCGTCAACCAGAGCTTTGGTGCGGCGCAGCCAGTTCTCCAAGTCCTCGCGGTTGAAAGCGTTGGCCAGGCTGAGCATAGGGGCGGAGTGTTGGACCTGGGTGAACCCTTCAGCCGGAGCGCCGCCGACCCGCTGCGTTGGGGAGTCGGGGGTCATCAGTTCGGGGTGCTGGGATTCCAGAGCGCGCAATTCTTGGAGCAGACGATCGTATTCCGAATCGGAGATCACCGAATCGTCCAACACGTAATAACGGTGGTTGTGGGTGTTGATCTCTCGCCGCAACTCTGCAGCTCTTTTTGCCGCCGCCTGGACCATTGGGTAAATTCCTCGTTACCGGGCTGAGCAGAATTATAATATACGTTCTCGGCCGGTTCCCTCTATGGGCATCGTTCATTCCGGGACATTAGGAGAATCTGTCAGCCAACGAGGCCCGGGCAAATGAAAAAGACCGGCGGTAAAACAGCCGGTCTTTTTGATGGCAACCGGGAATCTTGTTGTTATCAGTCGCCAATCCTAGAACGAAACCAGGGCTCTATCTTGCGCTGGTACCATGGCTCGATCAGTTTTCCAAAGGGCACCATGCGCGGCCAGGATTTGTAGGAATGAAGCACGTTGTGGTTGGGCGTGATGCGGGCTGCGTCGAATCGGACGAACGCCCGGTAGGTTATGAAATAACTCCAAGGGGCCAGGCGGTTGTGGAAATGGTCAGTGGCAACGTGGGCCAGGTGAGCCAACACCGCCGCCAACAGCACCGGGTGATAATAGACAAGCCCCACCAATAGAAGTCCAGCAATGGAGTACTCCCAC
>CAYMZL010000087.1:0-6349 GCA_964394825.1 uncultured Dehalococcoidia bacterium
TCCCATGACAACACCTTAGCTTGGTGTTGCACTTCGTTTGTGAACTTAGGGAATCTAGGGAATGCGCATTGATATCAAAGTCCATAAAATTGAGGGAATATCGGTAATCAATTCAAGAGTGGATTGCAATCAGCGTCAATTTCCTCCGACGTCATGCCAGCATTGAATGCAAGCTCTCGGCAGATCACATACGGATCAGAATCGGAGCCACCGCCTTTTTCACAATGCGAACGAATCAACCCCCCAGGAGCTCCAAGAAGAAGGAGCCGATTGATACAATCGGCCTCCGAAGCGGCTGCGGGATCTTCTTCGTATAATATTCGTCTTTCCCGCTCTCGCTCGCATCCTTTTATCAAAGTGTCCTGGACCACTGGAAAACTTTTCGCTTGTTGAACGCATTCATCGTAAAGCACGGGAAAGGGGTCAGATGTTCCGCAAGCTGCTACTGCCAAAACTATGATCAAGACCGAAACCGAGGCAATCGATAGCTTCAATAGACTCTCCAATTTAGTCAGGGACTGCGTAACTCTATCAGGTTTTGCAATTTCGGGCTAAATTCCACTGTACCCAACGTAGTGGTTGTAGATTGGTATTTGTGGATTCCGGCCTGCACCGGAATGACGGATGGTGACTCATTAGTATGGATGAGGGGTTGCCTGGCCGGCAGGGGAGGTTGCGAAATCCCCCGTTCCGTCGGATTATGTATCCATCGATTTTCTTTTCCCTTCACAAATCAGGAAAGGTAGACCGGAAGGAGGAAACATGGCTGAGATTGTATTGGGCCTCGGCACTTCCCACAGTCCCATGTTGAGCCTGCCCAGCGAGTTGTGGGGCGAGTACGCCGAGCGCGACAAGGGCAACCCCATGCTGCTGTCCCTGGAGGACGGCTCGACCAAGAGCTACGAAGAACTTTTGGAGACAGCCGATCCAGCCATCGCCCAACGGCTGATCCCGGAGGTCTTCCAGGCTCAGTACGAGGCCTGCCAGAAGGCCATCACCACCCTGGAAGACGCCCTGACCGAGGCCGACCCAGACGTGGTGATCATCGTCGGCGACGACCAGGAAGAGCTATTCTTCGACGACAACATGCCCCTGTTCTCCATCTATTGGGGCGACAAGATGCACCTCTTGCCCCGGTCCATAGGCGACAATGCTTCTCCGGCCACCAAGGCCTCCATGTGGGGCTACGGCGAGGTGGAGATGGACGTTCCCGTGGACGCGGGATTGGGCCTGCACCTGATTCAGAGCCTGATCGAAGACGATTTCGACATTGCCCAGTCGCGCTACATGAACGACCAGGCCGGCGGCGCCGTCGGGCCCATCGGCTACCTGAACACCCAGCTAGTCACCAAGACCAGGCCCCAGGCGATGCCCCATGCCTACGCCTACGTGGTCAAGCGGATAATGAACGAAAATATCAGGCCCATCGTCCCCATAACCCAGAACACTTTCTATCCGCCCAACCAGCCCACGCCCAGGCGGTGTTACAACCTGGGCAAAGCGATCGCCAAGGCGGTCAAGAATTGGGACAGCGGCAAGAAGGTGGCCATAGTCGGTTCCGGCGGCCTGAGCCACTTCCTGGTGGACGAGGAGATCGACCAGTTGGCCATCAAGGGGATGATGGAGAAGGACGCCGGCCTGCTGGCTTCCCTGCCCCGTTACCGCCTTAATTCCGGCAATTCCGAGATACTCAACTGGATCACGGCAGCCGGAGCTTCGGAACATCTGAACATGGAGATGGTGGATTACGTTCCGGTCTACCGGTCGCCCGCGGGCACCGGCGGCGGCTGGGGATTCGCCATCTGGCGTTAGCCCCATCAGATCAAACCGGTAGGCCCATCAAAGGCACCAAAGCCATTAAAGGCTTTAAAGCCTTTAATGGCGCCGAGGACGTCCCGCCCGGATGTCTGGTCTAGGCGGGCCGGCCCGAGTCCGGAGTAACCGGACGATTCCCATCAGATCTCCATCCGGGGATTTCAAGGACCTATAGATGCCACAGGCCCCGCAGGACGAATGGGCGACGGTTGACGGTTTGAGCTTTCACTACCGGGACTGGGGCGGCTCCGGCCGGCCGCTGGTGCTGCTCCACGGGCTGGCTTCCACCTGCCATATCTGGGACATGGTCGCGCCCATCCTCGCAGAGGACCACGCCGTGATCGCCCTGGACCTGCGGGGTCACGGCGAGAGCGACAAGCCCAACCATGGCTACGACTTCGCCTCGGTGAGTAAGGACGTGCTGGGCTTCATCGAGCAACGGGGCGGGGACGCTCCGGTGGTGGTCGGCCACTCGTGGGGAGGCAGCGTCGCCCTGGAGTTGGCGGTGATTGCGCCCGAGTCGGTGAAGGGCATGGCCTGGGTCGACGGAGGCATGATCGACGCATCGGCCCGGCACGCCACCGTTGAGGACGCCGAGTTCGAGATGGCCCCGCCGGACTTCACCGGGGTGAAGGTGGAGGGGTTCTTGGAGCGGGTGCGCTCCCGCCACCTGGGCAACGGCATGGCCTCCGAGGTGGCTGACATCGTTCTGGCCAACTTTGAGGTCTTGGAAGACCAGACCATCAAGGCCCGCCTCACCCGGGCCAACCACCTGCGGATCATCGAAGCCCTCTGGGACCACCGCCCCGCCGAACTCTACGGGAAGGTACAATGCCCGGTGCTGATCATGCCGGCCCGTCAGCAGAGCAACCCGGCCACCGAGGAACGGGGCCAGCGGCGGTTTATGTCGGTGGACGAGGCGGAACAGCTGCTGCCCGATAGCAAGACCGTTTGGCTTGAGGACAGCATCCACGACGTGCCCATCCAGAGACCGGAACTGGTCGCGGACGTGCTTAAAGTTCATCTGGCGGACGGGTTCTTCGGCTGATTCACACGGAAACTCTGCCAAAGCCGCTCACCCTGAGCGGTGATACAGTAGCCGGAGTTCCTGGATTCCGGCGTTCGCCGGAAAGACGCAAAAAGCGCCCACCGTCATTCCAGCGAAAGCTGGAATCCAGGCTGCCTTCAGGGCATGATGTTTGGCCAACGCAGCCAATCTGGATTCCGGCCTACGCCGGAATGACGTCGGCGGCCCCGCCATTTTTCGCAAGGAGTTTTGAACATGGCCCAGGTGGACTACTCGGCGCTGGACGACCCCGACATCTCCATGAACTCCTTCTACCCCAGGCAGGGCTGGTCGCCCACTCCGGACGGGGTGCAGGACTACACCATAAACGTTGGCGACGACATAGGCTTGTCATGCCGGTTCTTTCCGGTGGGCGACGGCAGCCCGACCATCCTGTTCTTCTACGGCAACGGCGAGACGGCGGTCGACTATGACTCCATAGCCCCGATGTACAACCAGATCGGGGTCAACTTCTTCGTGGCCGACTACCGGGGGTACGGGAAGAGCGGCGGCTCACCGTCCTTCACCACCATGCTCTCCGACGCCAATACCGTGCTTGAGGCCATGCAGATTGTGCTGGGGGCCAGCGGCTATCACGGGCCGGTCTACGTGATGGGACGCTCCATGGGCCGGCATTCCGCCTTTGAACTGGCCGCCAAGGAGAACCCGGCCATCAGCGGAGTGATCATCGAGAGCGGGCGGCCCACCCTGGGCCAGTTCACCGGCGGGCTTGACTCGCAGCAGGCCAAAGAGCTGGAAGCAGCCTACCGGGCCAAGGCGGCGTCGATATCGATCCCGGCGCTGGTGATCCACGGGGAGGTGGACACGCTGGCGCCCCTCAAGGACGCCGAGGAGATGTTCCGGAGCTTCGCGTCCAAGGATAAGAAGATGCTGATGGTGCCCGGCGCCGGTCATAACGACCTGCTCTTCAAGGGGCTGGACGAGTACTTCACCGCCATCCGGGATTTCGTTTTCGGGTAAGATAGCGGCCCGCAACCTACCGTACCCTTGCCATGCGGGCTTGCCTCAAAACTGTCATTCTGAGGCGTCAGCCGAAGAATCTCGTTGCTAACACGCCTGTACTGACTGAGAGCAACGAGACCCCTCGCTATACTCGGGGTGACAGACGGATACGTATACGGCGCCCCGATCTCATCGGGGCCAAGGGCCATGATTATCACTTTTATGGCAACGTCCCGCCATACGGTAAGAGGAGCCTGATCAAGATGAAAGCAACCTGTGTCACCCACGTCGGGGTTTGTGTCCGGGACATGGAAAAGTCCCTGAGATTCTACCGGGACGCCCTGGGCATGAAGGTGATCGGCGAGAAGATCACCGACATCACCGAGGGCGGGACCCAAACCGCGCGTTTGGACAACTACAAACACGAACGTAACACCCGCCATTGGGTGTCTCTGTCATACGGCGACGGCGCAACGCCGACCCTCACGCTGACCAGCCATCCGGGGGAAGAATCGGACGGCGAGCCCATCCTCCTTGACCAGGTGGGCATCAGCCACATATCCTTTGGCGTCGCCGATGTGGCCGGCCTGGCCGACGAATTGGCGGCCAAAGGGTACGAACTGGCCGGCTCCAGGGAGTCATACACCGATGCCAACGGCGAGATCCGGAGCATCTACGTCCGCGACCCCGACGGCATCCTGGTGCAGTTCAACACTCCCTGACCCCGCCGCACGCCAGCATAGATTGACACCGGCATAATCTGAGCAAGGAAGTTTCGAGTTATGGTTAAGATGACCGGCGGCCAGGCGTTGGCCAAGTCCCTATACCGGGAGGGCGTCCGGGTGATATTCGGACTGCCGGGGGTCCAGCTCTACCACATGATGGACGGGCTGTACGACGAGCCTGGCATCCGGTTCATCACCGTCCGCCACGAGCAGGCCACCGGCTACATGGCCGACGGCTACGCCCGCGCCAGTGGAGAGGTCGGCACGGCGTTGATGGTGCCCGGACCCGGTCTGCTGAACGCATCGTCGGGCATCTCCACGGCCTATTCCGCTTCCTCGCCGGTGCTGGTCGTGTGTGGCCAGATCGAGCGCGACCATATCGGCGGCGACCGCGGCATGCTCCATGAGGTCAACGACCAACTGGACGCCATCAAGCCGGTCACCAAGTGGGCCCACCGCATCATGGACCCGGCGGAGGTGCCCGAGGTGGTCCACCAGGCCTTCTATCACCTCAAGAACGGCCGTCCCCGGCCGGTGGAGATCGAGATTCCCCCGGAGACGCTGGCGGAAGTGGCCGACGTGGAACTGCTGGAACCCGAGGCGCCCCGCACCGTGGCGGCCAGCCAAGAACAGATCGAAGCGGCCGCCGAGGCCCTGGCCGGCGCGTCCAATCCGTTGATCTGGGCCGGAGGCGGCGTGATCTCCTCCCAGGGCTCGGCAGCCCTGACCAAGCTGGCCGAGTACCTCCAGGCCCCGGTGGTCACCACCGCCGAGGGCAAGGGCGCGATCTCCGACCGCCATCCCTTGGCCTTGGGCGCGTTGTGGCTGCGCAACGACACCATCGCCAAACAGGAATCCGGCCACGACGTGATCCTGGCCGTGGGATCCAGGCTGGTGATGGCCCCCCAATGGTTGGAGGGCCAGAGGGTTGTCCAGATCGACGTCGATCCCGAGGAACTGGGGCGCAACTACGAGAATACCCTTGGCGTCCAGGGCGACGCCCGCCTCACCATGGAAGCCCTGCTCACCGCCGTGTCGGCCAAGATGCCGGCGCGGGCGGACCGGTCGTCCGAGGTGGCGGCCCAGAGGGCCCAGCGGTCTGACGACATAATCAAGGTCGAGCCCCAGGGAGAGTTGCTGCAGGCGGTCCGGAACGCCATGCCCGAAGACGGAATCTTGATCTCCGGGATGACCCAACTGGGCTACTACAGCCGGGCCCACTACCCCGTTTACGAGCCGCGCACCTTCATCACCTCATCGTATTCGGGCAACCTGGGCTACGCCTACCCCACCGCGTTGGGAGCCAAGGTCGCCCAGCCCGGCAAGGCCGTGGTCTGTCTATCGGGAGACGGCGGTTTCATGTTCAACTCCCAGGAGATGGCCACCGCCGTGCAGCATGACATAAACGTGGTGGTGGTGGTGTTCAACGACAACGCCTTCGGGAACGTGAAGCGCGACCAGATGAACCAGTTCAATGGCCGCGTCATCGGCGCGGACCTGCACAACCCCGACTTCGTGAAGCTGGCCGAGGCCTACGGCGCCCAGGGATTCTTGGCCAACGGACCCGCCGAGTTGGAGTCGACGTTGAAAGAGGCGTTGACCTTGGACGCCCCGGTCCTGATCGAGGTGCCGGTGGGCCCCATGCCGTCGCCGTTCTTCAGGGGATAAATCGGCAAGGGTATGCTTGACACGGAAAATCGCAGGCCCCAGCCTTCTGACCACGAGACCCGGTAAGCCTTGCGCCGAAGGCGCACCGCGGTCAGGGTACCCATGACACCTA
>CAYMZL010000087.1:6359-7822 GCA_964394825.1 uncultured Dehalococcoidia bacterium
CTAGCCTTCAGATCATAGATTTTGGTAATACTTCGGCCCAACGCGGGCTGGGATAAGGTGACTCATGACCACCACTGAAAAATCCAATGGAAGAGCCAAGCTGATTGTCCTAGACCCCACGGCGGCGCCCAGAGAGATGGTGCAGGCCATGGCCCCGGTACTGGACGGCCTGGGCGGGCAGTCCATCGGATTTTTGTGGAACAGCAAACCCAACGGCGGCCTCCTATTCGAGCGATTGGAGAAGCTGCTCCGGGAGAAATACGAGATCACGGACGTCATCCACCGGCGCAAGCCCACGGCTTCCCTCCCCGCCACGGATTCGGTGCTGGACGAACTGGCCGGGTCAGTCCAAGCGGTGATCGTCGGCCTGGCGGATTGAGGGTCCTGCACGTCGTGGAGTATCCACGATGCGGTGGAACTGGAGAAGCGGGGCGTCCGCACCGTGGTGGTGGGCACCGACCGTTTCAGGCGTCTGGGCGAGGTCGAGCGGCGCTCCTTGGGCATGCCGGAACTGACCATGGCCATTGCGGAACATCCCCTTGGCGGACTGCAGCCCGAACAACTCCTGGCCAAGGCCGACGGACTGCTGGAACAGGTGGTCCAAGGCCTGACCGGCCGCTAAGCGGGATTTCACCGGTCTGACTGCAAAGGGCGGCCCCGCATATGGGCCGTCCTTATCTTTTTAAGGATAGGGTGGTACATCTTGCCCGATTTAGTTTCCGAACGCTTGGAAGTAGTGGACGATTTCGAGGCGGTCCAAAGTCTCTACCTGGAGCGCGGTTGGACCGACGGCCTCCCCGTGGTCCCGCCCACGGCGGAGCGGGTGGAGGCCATGCTGGCGGCGACTCCCCGGGGTGCCCAGGACGTCATCGGCGAGATTCCGCCCAACTGGGGTTCGGCCACGGTGGAGAAGCTGGCCGTGAACGCGGTCATGGCCGGTTGCCGGCCCGAGTACCTGCCGGTGGTGATTGCCGCGGTGGAGGCCATGTGCGACCCGGTGTTCAACCTCTATGCCATCCAGGCCACCACCCACCCCTGCGCGCCGTTGATAATCGTCAACGGTCCCATCTGCGACGAGTTGGGCCTGCACGGCGGCTCCGGGGCTTACGGCCCCGGCTGGCAGGCCAACGCCACCATCGGCCGGGCGGTCAGACTGGTGCAGCTCAACGTGGGCGGGGCCTATCCGGGGGTGGGAGACATGTCCACCCAGGGCGCGCCCTCCAAGTACACCTACTGCGTGGCGGAGAACGAGGAGGCGAACCCGTGGGAGCCGCTCCACATCGAGCGGGGGTTCCGGGCCGATCAGAGCACCGTAACCGTGCTGGCCGGCGAGCCGCCCCACAACATCAACGACCACTCGGGCAGGACCGCCGAGGACATACTGACGATCATCGCCGGGGCCATATCGATCACCGGGGCCAACAATGCCTACTCCGGCGGCGAGACCCTGCTGGCCCTGGGTG
>CAYMZL010000088.1:0-7796 GCA_964394825.1 uncultured Dehalococcoidia bacterium
CCACCCGGAACACCTCTACTTCCACCTCTTGCCCGGCCCTGAATTCCTGCTTCAGCAAGCGAGTCAGGTCGGAAATGGTGGCGATGTCGTGGCCGCCGATGTTCACCACGATGTCACCCGGTTCCATACCCGCACGGTCGGACGGGCCGTCGATCACAATGGTCCGTATTATCACGCCTTCGCGGATGGGCAGCCCCACCTCTGCCGCGACCTCCGGAATCAGGTCAGCCAGGAAAACCCCCATCCATGCCCAGCGGACCCGTCCAAATTCGACAAGTTGCTGCGCGACCTGTTGCGCAGTCTCAGAATTGATCGCGAAGCCGATACCTTCCACGGAGATCCCGCCACCCTGGCTGGTTCCCCGCAATACGGCCGTGTTGATCCCCACCAGGTTCCCAGACAGGTCGATCAGTGGACCGCCGCTGTTGCCGGGGTTGATTGAAGTGTCGGTCTGTATAAGGTCGTAAAGGGTGATTCCCTCCGATGCTTCTATGGACCGGCCAAGCGCGGAGACGACGCCGACAGTGACCGTGGGGCCTCCAGGCAGAGCCAGGGCATTTCCGATGGCAATCACCCAGTCGCCGACGCGCAGACCACCGTTCTCTTGAAAAGACAGGGCCTGGTAACCGTCTCCTGGCAACTGCAACACGGCTAGGTCTGACACCAGTTCGGCGGCCACTAACTCGGCGACCTCCTGGGTGCCGTCGTCCAGAGTCACAGTGATCTCAACTCCCCCTTCAATCACATGATTGTTGGTCAATATCAAGCCCGATTCGTCGAAGATGACCCCGGTGCCGCTGCCGAAGCTGGCCCGCCTCCGGCCAAAGCGGTCCAGGGTGATGACCTCGGACACGATCGAGACCACGGCTGGCCGTACCCGTTCCACCGTATCGGCGATGTTGGGCAGTTGCAGCATGTTGCCGGACCCGCCCGCTGAATCGGTGGGCGGTGGCGCTGGCGTGGCTTGAACAAGGGTAGCCGCCGGAGTCGGGTCATTGCCGGAGCAGGCGACGGCGGCCAGAACCGCCAGCGCCGCAACAACCAGCAAGGCCCTCAAACCCGGCCTGGGGTTACAGGACCTAAACGTATCGCGGAGAATCCCGATCATCACTGGAAGCCCTTGGCCGCCTCGCGCTGGATCCGGAAAAGCGGTTCCATGCCGCGGGACGCCAATGACAACACCTCTTCCACCCGCTGGCGCGGGAAGGGTCGTGCCTCCGTCGCCCCCTGCAGCTCCACCAGGCCCCCCTGAGCGGTGAGGACCACGTTGAAGTCCACGTCGGCCGAGAAGTCCTCTTCATAGCAAAGGTCGAGAAGGAGTTGCCCTTTCACGATACCCACGCTGATGGCCGCCACCGGGCACAGCAACGGCAGTTGGGTCAAGACCCGGTTATTCACCAACATCTGAAGGGCTTGGTGCAGGGCGACGTAGGCCCCGGTGATGGCGGCGGTCCGGGTCCCGCCGTCGGCCTGTATCACGTCGCAGTCGATCTGGACCGTGCGCTCGCCCAGGGCTTCCAGGTCGGTTACCGCCCGGAGGGACCGGCCGATGAGCCGTTGTATCTCTTGTGACCGTCCGCTGGGCCTGCCCGATTCCCGCTCCCGGACCGTTCGGGTGTTGGTTGACCGGGGCAGCATGGAGTATTCGGCGGTGACCCAGCCCTTGCCCTGGCCCCGTAGAAATCCCGGTACCCGTTCTTCCAAAGAGGCGGCGCAGAGCACCTTGGTGGCGCCCATCTCGATCAATGCCGAACCCTCGGCGTATTTCTGATAACCGGGTGTGATGGTGGTGGGGCGGTGTTGGTCCCAGCTCCGTCCGTCCGGTCGGGAGTATTTAACCAAACGTTGTAATTCCCTCGAAATTTAGTGTGGGCTCTGATGAAACAGCGAGTCTCGAAACCGGTCTGAACATCAAATCCAGTATACATTAAGGCTTCTTGAAATTCGTTCCCAAGCGCCGGTGGCCGCCCGGTCACCGCTCAGTATTAACCCACAACTCCGCGCCGTCGGTGATGAACTCCACATCGCCGTTCCGGTCGGTCCGGTAGAGGTTTTCGCCGCCGGTCTGTTCCGCCAGCCGGGCCAACACCTCCGCGTTGGGATGGCCGTAGGAGTTGCTCCCGCCCACCGAGATCAGCGCCGCCGCCGGGCCGACTCTGTCGATAAACGCGGCGGTGGATGAGGTCTTGCTGCCGTGGTGGGCGGCCTTCAGCACCGTGCTCTGTATCCCGGTGTCTCCAAACGCCAAAAGGGCCTCGGTCTCGGCTTCGATGTCAGAGGTCAGCAGAAAGCTGACGGAGCCGTAGGTCAGCCGCAGCACCACCGCTTCGTTGTTGCCGGACTCGCCATAAGACGACCCGGCCTGGGGATTCAGCACCTCCGCAAACACCCCCGACCCCAGGTCCAGCCGGTAGCCTTGGTGTACGGGCACGACATCCACCCGGTTACGCTCCACGCCCGCCTGCCATTGGGCGTACATCGCCGAGCTGGAAGAGCCGGTCCCGGCCAGCACGGCGCCCACCTGGTAACGGTCCAACACCTCCAGCAGTCCCTGGCTGTGGTCGGCGTCCAGGTGGGTCAGCACCACCAGGTCCAGGCTGCGGTCGCCGCCGGACAGGGCACCGCTCAAGGCCCGGATGGCGCTGTCCGGTTCCGGGCCTCCGTCCACCAACACCTGGCGGCCCTGGGGCGTCACGATCAACGCGGTGTCGCCCTGACCTACGTCAAAGAAATAGACGTGCAGGTTGCCATCGCCGCTGGGCCAGATCTGCCACCAAAGTGCGACCGCCGCGGCGGTCATCAAGACCGCGCTGAACGCGACCGGTATGGTTTTGGCCGGTTCCGGCCGATGCTGGACCAAGCCCTGCGTCCCGTCTTTCAACCGGGTCCACAGCCAACCCACGCGGCCCGGAGTGAGCAGAAGCAAAAGTCCGCCCAAGACCGAGTACCAGGCCCACACCAGCCAGACGCCGGCCCAATCCATCTGGATGGTCCAGCCTGGGGCCGCTTCAACCAGCTCTATCAGATAGCTCGAGGGCGCCCATACCAGCCAGCCAAAAAACTGGCCCAAGGTGACGCTGGCCAGCCCGGCCACCGCCGCCGCCAGAGTTCCGGCCATGATGAACGGCATGGCCGGGAGGGCCAGTACGGTAACGACGACACCGAGCAGGGCCACCTCCCGGAAGTTGAACGCGACCAGAGGCCAGGTCGCCAGCGTCGCGGCCAGCGAGATGATCAGGGCTGCAACCGGCGCACGGAGTAGGTGGAAAGCCCAGAGCCGCCACCGGGTCCGGTCCCGGTTTCCGGCGGCGAAAGACCATTGGGGCACGAGGGATTGGGCCAATGCTATCCCGCCGACGGCGGCGAAGCTGAGTTGGAAGGACACCCTGTGGATGATCTCGGGCGAAAGGGCGGTCATCACCCCGGCGCTGAGCGCCAACGCCGGGAGAACGCTGCCCGGCCGCCCAACGCCCACCGCTATCAGATATACACTGCCCATCACCGCCGCCCGCACCACCGACGGCGGCAACCCAGAAACCACGGCATAGGCCCAGACCACAACCAAGGGGACGGCCAAGAAATAGAGACCGCGCCGTCCGAATAACCAGGCAGCGACCGAGAGGAACATCACCACCAAAACACCGACATGCAGCCCGGAGATCGCCAACAGATGGGATGTGCCGGTGCCGCGGAAGTCCTGGACCATCTCCGGCGGCAGGCCGCCGCGCAGTCCCAGGAGCATCGCCTGTCCCAGGGCCGACTGGGGATAGGGAATAGTGTCCTCGATGCTCTCCGACAGCCGGCCCCGCAGCGAATACGGCCACTCCCGCCACCCGCCCGTTTCTCCGATCACGGCGGATGAGTCGGCCGACACGATGCCGGTTACGCCCTGACTGGCCAGATAAGCCGGATAGTCGAACCCGCCAAAGGGCTCCGGCCGGCGCAATGTACCGGTGATGGTGACCAGATCGCCGTAGTCGAAGTAGGGCGGAGTCCGGCGGGCAACCAGGTCATCGGGAGGGTCGGCGTAGACCAGCACCCTGTTCTCCGCGGCAATCATTTCGGTCCCGAGATCGGCCGCCGATAGGTCCAAAGTAAACTCGACCCGCCTGCCAGAGAACTCCGGGTCGTTGCTGATCCGTCCTTCCAAAACCACGTTAGCCGCGCCTTGGGTTGTTAACCTTGGCAACGGGTCCGAAACGGAGTCCGCCCGCCACACACCCAGCAGCAGCAACACGGCGAGAACGGCAGGGAATACCGGCAGACGGCGCAGATACAAGGCCAGGCCCATGGAGATCGAGCCGCCCAGCAGCAGCAACAACGGCGCCGGCGGCGTTCGGGTTTCCAGCCCGATCAGGACCCCGCCCAGCCACGCCGCCGCCAAAAAAGCCAGCCTCACGGTGGGAAAGGACTCGCCGAGGATGACATCCGGGCTACGGTCACCGGACTCCGGACACGGTGACCAAGTCACGGATGTTCAGATAGGTCGCCGGCCCGATCTTGGGGACTTCCTGGACCTCTTCGACTGACTGGAAGGGACGGACATTCTCCCGGTACGAGACGATGGCCTCAGCCAGCGCGGGGCCGATTCCGGGAAGGGTGTCCAAAAGTTCCTTCGAGGCCAGATTGAGGTCGATCAGGCCTCCGGACCCGGCCTGCGCCGGAGACAAATTGGAAGCGGCGGGAGCGCTCTCCCCCAGCCTGGGAACGTAATACTCGGCTTCGTCCCTGACGCGGAGGGCCAGATTCACGCCCTCCAGGTTGGCTTCGCCGGTGATGCCACCGGCGGCAGCCAGGGCGTCGGTGATCCGGCTGCCATATTCGAGGGTATACACTCCGGGGACGGCCACCGCCCCATTCACATATACCCTGACCTGAGCAGGGGTTGTCTGCTGGGACTCCGGGGCAATGATCCGGACCGGCGCGTTGTCGTTCTGACGGGCGAGCAGGACCACGGCGCCCAACACTGCCGCCACGGTCGCGGCTACCAGCACCATGAAAGCTATGTTCCGGGCGGTGAGCTCCGGCATGCCCTGCCTCCCAAGGTGTTCTCGTTATCCAGTCTGTATCTAGGCCGTAGGTTGTACTAGCTGTGGCTGTCCGATTATAATTTAGCGCACATTCCAAAGAAAGGGGCCAAACGTGGGAACAAAGAAAGCATCCGTCAACGGCAATCAGAAACTACACGCCTTTTTTCAGGGCGCTGTGGTGCCGATGGATGAGGCCAAGGTGAGCGTGATGACGCATGCGCTGCACTACGGCACGGCCGTTTTCGAGGGTATCCGCGGCAATTGGAACGAAGAACAGGGCAAGATGTTCATCTTCCGGATGCGGGAGCATTACGAGCGGCTGCTCCGCGGCTGCAAGATCCTGTTGCTGGACATCCCCTACACCGTCGACCAACTCTGCGATGTCACGGTGGACTTGGTGGAACGCAATGGGCACCAGTCGGACATCTACATCCGGCCCCTGGTCTACAAGAGCGCCGAGGTCGTGGCCAACCTCAAGCTCCAGGAGTTGTCCAGCGATTTCACGCTGATCACGGTGCCGTTCGGAAACTACCTGGGCACCGACATCCTCCGCTGCTGCACCTCCTCTTGGCGGCGGGTCGACGACAACATGATCCCGACCCAGATCAAGAGCGCGGGCATCTACGTCAACAGCCTGCTGGCCAAGACCGAAGCCACCCTGGCCGGGTTCGACGAAGCCATCATATTGAACCAGGACGGCCACGTCTCGGAGGGTTCGGGCGAGAACGTGTTCATGGTATCTGGCGGGAAGCTCCACACGCCTCGAATCGAGGACAACGTCCTGCCGGGGATAACCCGGGAGACCATCATACAATTGGCCCAGGCCGAGATGGGTCTTGAGGTGGTTGAACGCAGCATCGACCGCAGCGAACTTTACCTGGCCGACGAAGTGTTTCTAACCGGCACGGCGGCCCACCTGACGCCGGTTGTTGAGTTGGACTGCCGCCCCATCGCCAACGGCGAAGCGGGGCCGGTTGCCACCGAATTGCAGAAACTGTACTTCGACATCGTCGTGGGCCGGAACCCCAAGTACCTCCATTGGTGCACCACGGTAGTCCCCCGGATGGTGCCGGCCTAGAAAGCAGGGGTTGGCGCTGCTGAGTAGTGGAACCAACGGGCCCCCCCACCGTGCGGCGCCCGTCTTATTTTGCCAATTCTTCTTGATGGGAGCGCTGTAGTTTGACCTGGGCCGGTCTGGGATTACTCTCCTACGCCATCGGCAGCATTCCGACTGCCTACCTGTTCACCCGCTACCTCCTGGGCCGGGACATCCGCCGGATGGGTGATTTCAACAGCGGCGCGGCCAACGTCTTTCGGAACGTCGGCGCCAAGGCAGGCATGGCCGTTGGGGCCATCGACATCATCAAGGGCGGTCTGGTGATAGTGTTGGCCAAGTTGCTGGTGGACGACCCGGGGATGCAGATGATGGCCGGGGGAGCGGCCCTGCTGGGTCACACCTTCCCAGTCCACCTGCGGTTTCGCGGCGGACGGGGCGCCGCCACTGCGGTGGGAGTGCTGATAGCCTCGCTGCCGATAATCGGGCTTCCCGTGGGCGCCTTTTGCCTGGTGGTGCTCTACCTTACCCGGAAGGCGATCTACCCCCTGGCGTTGTTCTTGATCGCCATACCAGCCCTGGCCTGGCCCATCGGGTACTCCGCCGCTCTGGCCGTCTACGCCGTGGCCGTGCCGGCCGCCATCGGCCTGAGCCATCTCTTCTCCACCCGTATCCTGCATCCGGACGCGGCCCGAGACGCCACGGAAACCGGGGACACCGGCGATTCGCCGCTGCCCCAAGAATAAGCGCCAACTGTTTCTGGGCCGCATCTTTTTAGCCGTCTTCTGGCCCGCCCTCTTTGGCCCGCCCCTTTGAATAGAAGTCTTGGTATTCGCCCGTGCCGATAGTTGCACGGGCTCGGACATCATCCAATAATACGGTTGTCGAACTTTACCGAGGTCCGGCCTGAGCCCCATGGCCCCGCCGGACCCAAGATGGAGGAACGATGGGTTGGTCCCTGCATCACCCCCACGGACTCATTTATTACGCGCCCCAGTATTGCCACCGGGGCTACACCCTATTTGCCAATCTGCGCGGCCATGAGGCCAACCTCATCGACATGGAGGGCCGCATCTGCCACCGCTGGTATTGGCCCGGCGGCATCAATTACGCCAATCTCCTGCCCAACGGCAATCTGTTGTTCCACACCATGGCCCCCGATGAACCGGGGGCCATGACCGGACTCGGCGGTCATGCGGGTGGACTGGTGGAGCTGGACTGGGAAGGTAACCTGGTCTGGGAACTGCGGAACCCATGGATGCACCACGACTTCCAACGGTTGGCCAACGGCAACACCCTGGCCTTGATGTGGGATGAGATGTCATCGGACACCACTTTCCGGGTGAAGGGCGGGTACACCACGGCCGAGGACCCGGTGCAGATGCTGGGCGACGTGGTGCGCGAATTCTCGAAGTCGGGAGAGGTGGTCCACGAATGGCGTTCTTGGGAGCACCTGGACTTCGACGAGGACGTGATCTGCCCCTTGGAGGGCCGGCGCGAATGGACCCACGGCAACAGCATCAACGTGACCGCCGACGGCAACTACCTGGTCAGTTTCAGGCAGACCAGCACCGTGGGGATCGTCGACCGGGAGAGCGGGCGGTTCATCTGGAAATGGGGTCCGGGGGAGGTATCCCACCAGCACAACCCCAGCTTTCTGGACAACGGCCGGGTCCTGTTGTTCGACAACGGCTCCCACCGCCGGGCGCCCA
>CAYMZL010000089.1:0-7765 GCA_964394825.1 uncultured Dehalococcoidia bacterium
ATGCGTTGCTCAATGCCCGCACCATCCGCGACGCGTTGGGCGCCGTATGGGGGTTGGCTGAAACCGGGGCCAGCGGGCCCACCGGCAACCGCTACGGGGATTCGTCCGGCCACGCTTGTTTCGCCGTCGTGGGACCGGTTGAGAAGGTCGTCACCCTGGAGACCGGCGACACGGACCGGGAGAAGAATATGTGGGTGTTCGCCAAGACGGCATTGGACCTGTTGATCGAATGCCTGAACGAGTCCAAATAGCCGTGCTCACCCGGCGAACTGGTGCGATGGAGAACGATCTATGACCAATGTGGAATCCAAGTTGACCGAACTGGGTTACACCCTGCCCACTCCACCGGAGCCCATCGGCAACTATCTGTCAGCCTGCCGCAGCGGAAATATCATGTGGATGGCCGGCGTGGGTTCGCGCCGGGCGGACGGATCGCGGATCAGCGGGAAGCTGGGCGCGGACCTAACGGTGGACGAAGGCTATGAGGCGGCGCGATGGTGCGCTCTGAACCTGCTGGCGCGGATGAAGATGGAATTGGGAGACCTAGACCGCGTCACCCGAATCCTCAAGGTGGTGGGGATGGTCAACAGCTCTCCGGACTTCGAGGAGCAAGCCAAGGTGGTGGACGGGGCGTCGGACCTGTTCGTGGAACTCTTCGGCGAAGCCGGACGTCACAGCCGGTCAGCGCCGGGGATGGCCGTCCTCCCCAGGAACACAGCGGTGATCGTTGACTGCGTCATCGAGATCGCGGAAGACTAGCTCCCGTATCATCAGACACAGCCAGACACCGGTAACGACGCACGCCCTTGGCGGCAATCCGGCAAGGGCGTGTTTCTTGTTCAGAACCTTAACATGGGGGACGGGTGAACGTCCCCATCGTTGTTGGCCTAGTAGCGGCCGGCGCCGGCGCCGCCGCCGCCGCCAGCTCCGCCACCCTGCCGGCTGAAGCAATCGCTGCAGTAGACGGGGCGGTCGCCACGGGGCCGGAACGGTACCGTGGCCTCATTGCCGCATTCGGCGCAGATCACTGTGTGCATCTCGCGGGGACCCCGGTCAAAACCGAAGCCGTCGGAGGACCGGTTGGCCCGCCTCGACTGCCGGCAAGAGGGACACCGCTTGGGCTCGTTCGTGTAACCCTTCTCGGCATGATACGACTGATCGTCGGCCGAGAAGATGAACGACTGTCCACACTCCACGCATGTTAGATTTCTTTCCTGGTAGCTCATAAATGACTTCCCTGTTCGTGTAGAGTTGGCAAAAGTCTGGTCACCGAGACGAAAAGACGCGGAATGTCAGAAGGAGACCCGGGGGGACAAATCGCCCGTGGATACCCGTAGACCGATCTAGTATGCCTATAGAGAGACACAGAATACTGCCACCGCTGTGCAGTATAACATATATCATAGAGGGCCGCAGGCGCGAAATGTCGGCGGTCTACTTAGCCTGATTCAGCCTCGAATTCAATTTATCCAGTCGCGCCCAAGATCACCAATATAACCCCGGCAACGCTGAGCAACGTACCCACCGCCAGCAGGAAATCAATGGCCTCCATACGCCTCAGGAAAATGCCGGCCAAGACCAGCGTGATCAACGGCGTTAAGGCGTAGATCGGGCTAACCACCGTCACCGGCGCCCGGCTCAGCGCCTGGAAAAGGGAGGCCACCGCCAGGCCCTGAAAGAGCCCGGCCAGGCCGCAGATCAAGAGGTAGTTCCTGGGCAACGTCTGGATGCTTCTGACTGCCTGCCGGTGCAGAATGACGGTGAGAATCGCGCCGCCGACGGCCAAAGCCAGAGCCGCCGTGACCAAAGGGGCCGCGATGTCAGTCACCACATGCCTGCTGATTACGTCCCTACTGGCGAAGGTGGCCGCCCCACCCAGGGCCAGCAAATACCCCAAGCGCCTTATGTTCATGGCCTGGTCACCGGAGTTCGAGCCCCGCCTGGGCATCATGACCAGAAAAAGGCCGGCGACGATCACCGGCGTGCCCAGAATCACCAAGAGGTTGGGCCGCTCACCAAGCAGGAGCACGCCCAGCGTGAAGGCGATGACGGGCTGGATGCCCGACATGGGGACCGCCCGGGCCGCTCCCACCATGGAGATGGCGGTGATAAGGAGGACCCGGGCCATGGGGTATCCCATGATGCCCATGACCAAGATCCAACCCATGGCCGTGAGCGAGAGGGATTTAAACTCATCCAGGCTTAGGACCAGACCCAGGCCCACCACCAGTAGCATGCTGCTGAGCACAGTCAGCAGCGCCGCCGTTGGCGCGGGCACCCGTTGGGTGCCTACCCTAATCAGGACGTTGCCGCTGGCGAACCCGCAGGCCGCCAGGAACGCAAAGGCGATTGCTACCGCCAAAGGTCCTTCCCCCGATATTTAAATGGCACCGCGGCCGTGTTAATCAATATTTAGGCTTTGGGACACCCAATCCCCCACCCGTTCACCGATCATGATGGCGGTGGCGTTGGCATTGGCCCGGGGCACCTGGGGCATGACCGAGGAATCGGCGATCCACAGACCCTGGAAGCCCTTCACCCGGCATTGCTGGTCCACCACGGCCATGGGGTCGGAGCCGGGTCCGATCTTGCAGGTCCCGGAGACGTGCCGGGCCGTGCCCACGGTCTGCCGGATCCACAGGTCCAAGGCATCGTCGGTGGCCAATGCCTCCTCAGAGGGCGTGACACGGAACTCGGACACGTCTCTATAGGCGTCGGTCTCCAAGAGCTTCACCGCCAGCCGGATACCCTCCCGCATGCGGCGCATGTCATCGGGATGGCTGAAATAGCGGTAGTCGAACTTGGGCTGAACGGCAGGGTCAGCTGAATCCAGCCGGACGTAACCGGCCCCCGCGGGCAACTCGACCACGCAGGAGATCCGGCCTACCCGCTCGGGCAGCTCCTCGCCGGTCAGAGGGTTGAACACCGAGCTGGTTGTCATCATCATATCGTTGGGGTCTTTGGACCCACGGGACGTATACCGCAGGGCGATGCGCACTCCGGTGGCGTCGGGGGCCAAGGTTATGCCCTCCTTCACCCTGAAGGAGATTGGGGAGATGGGATGGTTGCGCAGGTTGGCGCCCACGCCTGGGGTGTCCTGCAACACCTGGATACCAAACCGCTCAAGCTGTTCCTTGGGCCCGATACCCGAGAGCATGAGTATGTGGGGCGACTTTAACGCTCCGGCCGAGAGCACGACCTTATCTGCCTCCACGGAGAAGACCTCGCCGCCGCTCTCGACTTCAACGCCGGTGACCTGTCCGCCCCGGATGAGTATCTTGCGGACGAAGACATTGCCCTTGATTGTGAGATTAAGCTGGTGACGCATGGGCCCCAGGTGGGTGATGGCGGTGCTCATCCTGATACCGTTCTGGTTGTTCATGGGCACCATGCCCACCCCTGACGGGTTGGCGCCGTTCATGTCATCGGTGGTGTCGTACCCCTGTTGCAGACAGGCCGTGTGGAAGGCCGTTTGGATGACGGGCCACGTCTCGCCCTGCTTCCGGCTGATGGGGATGGGTCCGTCCGTCCCGTGGTAATCGTCTTTGATGTCCAGGTCCGTCTCCGCCTTTCGGAAGTAGGGCAGGACCTTGGTGTAGGACCATTCGTCGTTGCCCCAAGACGCCCAGTCGTCGAAGTCCTCGGGAATGCCCCGCAGATAGACCTGACCATTGATGGAGCCGCCTCCGCCGATCACCTTGCCCTGGGCCACGTGAATCTCACCCTGCTCTTCGGTGATGGTGCCCCGCAACGCCCAGTTGTGCTTTGAATCCTCGGCTTCGGCCGCCCGGGTGTGACCGTTCTGGATGTCGAAGGGCAGGTTGCTCAGGTCGGGATAGTCCGTTCCCGCCTCGAGGAGTAGGACGGTGGTGTTCACATCTTCGGCCAGCCTGGCGGCGACCACGGAGCCCGCGGAGCCTCCGCCGACCACGATAACGTCGTATTTCATGGTTCTTTCCGGTTCCTCCCTGGGGTATCTAGTCTAGATGGCGTTCAGAAATTCCTGCGTGTTTATCACCGTGCCTTGGCGGGGGTAGACCTTCTCGGTCAAGACCCGGTGCACCTCGGGGTCGGCGTCGGAACAGGCGTCCGAGACCACGACGAACTTGTAGTTCACATCCACGGCCCAGCGGACACATGACAGCACGCAACCGCTGGTGGCCACTCCCATGACCACCAGGGTGTCGCGGCCCATCTCCCTCAGGGTTACGTCCAGGTTAGTGGTGGAAAAGGGGCCGGGCCTGGTCTTGGTGATGACCATCTCGCCGGGGTTCGGCGGCACGCCATCGTGGAGCTCTACATCCGGCGCGTATTCGGCGAAGGCTCCGCCCCGGTGCACCACGTATATCACCGGTATGCCGGCGCTGCGCGCGCCCTGAAGCACCTGGGACGCCTGTTTCACCACGTTCTCCGGCTCGCTGGCGACGGTGTTGATGATCCTCTGCTGAAAGTCCATGATCAGGACCGCCGTTTTGCCGCGGTCAATCTTAAACGGTTGAGTCATTTCAAAGCGTCCTCCCTCTTTCAACTTTCCGAAAAAATCCCGCAGGCCGGCGGGTGGAACGTGCCCAGCCTGAGGACAGCCGCGGGCTATTATAAGGGCAATGGGCGATCCAGCGGTATCCTATGTCCAACGCAGCCGGGAACAAACCCAAGAGATGTTTCGTCTAGCAACCATGAAACGCCCAAACCATCAGCGGCAGACAGCCGCCGCCGATCAGCCGCCGTTGACCCAAGCCTTGATCAGGTGGTGGGCGATGGCGATGGGCTGGGGGACGGCCAGGGCGTCGCTCTTGCCCGCCAGGGCCAGGACCACCTCCTCGCGGGTGAACCACCGGACGTCGTTCATCTCGTCATCGTCGAAATTTATCTCGGTGGTCGCCGCGTCGGCGTGGCAGCCGATCATCAGCGACGACGGAAAGGGCCAGGGCTGGGAAGAGTGGTAGCGGACCCGGCCGACCTGGATGCCCGCCTCCTCCATCACCTCCCGGGCCACAGCCTCCTCGATGGACTCGCCCTGATCCACGAACCCGGCCAGGGCCGAATAGGTGTTGGTGCGCGCCAGCCGGCCCCGGCGGGACTGTCCCAGCAGGCAACGCTCGCCGTCGGACACCACGGTAATCACCACCGGGTCGGTGCGGGGATAGTGCTCTACCTCGCATTTGGAGCATCGACGCACCTGCCCGCCGCGCTTGACGAAGGTCTCGCCCCCGCAGATGGAGCAGAAACCGTTCCGGTTGTGCCAGTTGATCTGGGCCCTGGCCTGGGCGACGATTCCGGAGTCGGGACCGCTGAGTATCTCCGTGACCGACCTGGCGTCCACGAACCGGAACCCGTTCCCCTGGCTCAGTTCGGAAACAGCTTTCTCCTGGGCGGATATGTCGACAACGAAATGGGCCGCGCCGTCCAACAACCCCAGAAACATGGGACTGGCATCGACGCCCAGGCGTTCCAGATCGGCCGCTCCGACCCAGCCCAGGCCATCCTCACCACCGTCGGTCACCGGTACATTGAGGTCCCGTAGGGGCAGGAATCTGCTGGTGGGGTCTTTGGCCTTCTCGGCGAGCCACTGGTCGTCGCGGCGTTCCTTTTCGCCCCGGTCGACCGGGTTTCCCGAGTAAACGTGAGAAATATTCAACTGTGTGTCCTTCGGACTGATATGAATTGCCGTATTCTATTCGATTGTACCAACATTACACATCCGCCAGACTGAATCTTGCTCTGTGGAATGTTCCTCGCTATCATGCGCCCAAAGCTAGCAATCTGCACCATCCACTAGGGAGGGACCTGATGGCACGGACACCCACCGTAACCCGAGACCAAGTACCGGAGCAGTACCGCGAAGCCTTTGACCATGAGGTGGCCATCAGCACAGGAGCCATCGAAAGCGGACCGGGCTCGGTGATGATCAACAGCCCGGAGATGCGAAAGCGGGCCAACCACCTGGTCTTCTACTTCCGGCAGGAGTCGGAACTGCCGCAGAAGATCCAGGAGATGGCGATGATAATGACCGCGCGGGACAAGGATTGCCAATACATCTGGTACGCCCACGCCGCCAGGGCCCGCGAGCAGGGGATCAGCGACGAGTTCGTCGACGCCCTCCGGGACAAGAAGCCCCTTCCCAAACTCCCCGATGACGAGCAGTTAGTCGTGGACTACGCCTCCGAGCTATTCAGCACCAACCGGGTGAGCGCGGGGACGTTCCAAGCCGCCTTGGACCATTTCGGGGCCCAGCTACTGACCGAACTCACCACCATGATGGGGTATTATTCCCTGCTGGCGCTGAACGTCAACGCCTTTGAAGTCGACCGGCCAGAGGGGGGAGAGAAGCCCTTGGTGGTTTAGGGCCGGTGCAGCCGTGTGGTTATCGCGCTAAAGATTGTTTTTCCAGTATCCCTCGATGGTTTGAGGTTGGCCCGCCGTTCCGTCGATGACATTTTCTGATGTGAACCAGGACGGGTCACAGACCCGCCCCTACGAAACGTGATGGTCCCGATGGTTCTCATCGTTTTCGTGGAAATCAATCTGGGAACTGGGTCTGTTTCGTGCCGGCGTAGGGGGTTCTGCTGATATTTAACGGCCCCACCTGAATGTCAGAGTGGGGCCGTTTTGTGGCTCTGGATGTTTGCGCCGCGCTAGAGATTGAGCGAGTGCTCTTCGTAGTCCTTTACCTTGTCGTATACCTGCAGGCGGTGGCGGGCGGTCTCCAGGACGAAGATGCTGTCGTTTTCGTCCACGTTTACCGCCACGGGCCGCCGGAAGCGCCACTCGGGTTCCATGTCCGCCCGTCGCCGGGCCTTGACGATGTCCGGGTTGGCGTCGATGTAGGTCTGAGTCCAGGGTGAAGGCTGCTGGGCGTCGCCCACCAAGGTGGTGACGAACTGCCCATCGGGCCCGTACACCTGCACCCGGTGGTTGCCCCAGTCGGTGACGTAGACATCGCCCTCGGAGTCCACCGCCACGCCGGTGGGGCCGTGCAGGTCTCCGACACCGCTATCGTTACCCTGGAACATGACCAGGAACCGGCCTTCGGCGTCGAGTTTCTGTACCCGGTTGTTCTTCCAGTCGGCCACGTAGACGTTTCTCTCCCGGTCCAGACAGATGCCCCAGGGAAGGTTGAACTCGCCTTCCCCTTGGCCCGTCCCGCCGAATCCGCCGAGAAACGCGCCGTCTTTGGTGAACTTCTGGATGCGGTTGTTGGCGCTATCGACCACAAATATGTTGTCGTCGCCGTCCAGGGCGATGCCCGAAGGCCCGTCCAGTTCACCATCGCCGCTGCCTGCGGTGCCCCAAGAGGACAGGAAGCCACCGTCTTTGTCAAAGACCGAGATGCGGTGCAGATAATCATCGGAGGCGTAGACGTTGCCTTCGCTGTCCAGGTCGATGGAGCGGGGCCAGATGAACTGACCATCGCCCCGGCCATAGCCGCCGAACTGGCCCAGGAATTCGTGGCCGCGGGTAACGCGGGTGATCCGTTGGCCGATCTCCTCGACCCCCCGGCTGATGACGTAGATGAGGTCGCCCGAGCCCAAGACGAAATCCTGGGGCGCCCAGAATCCCTGCCCGGACATGCCGTACATGCCGATGCAGTAGCTGTAGTCGAATACCCGTCCTGCGGCGACGGTGGTTAACATTCGGTGCCTCCTAGCTGTCGATACGCGCGGGGCCAGCCGGAGCCGGCTGGTGATCGACGCCTAAACGAATTGCAGCTGCTCGAATTTACCGCCGACGATGGGCACCGGGTCCAGACCCAGCCACTGGTCCA
>CAYMZL010000090.1:0-7753 GCA_964394825.1 uncultured Dehalococcoidia bacterium
GGGGCTATGTTATCCTTGCGAATATGAAACTCAAATTCCTACCGGCAATATTTGCGGCGGCATTGCTATCGGCGGCCTGCGTTCTGGAGACACCCTCCCCTCAACCCTCGCCCACTCCGGTCGCGGCCCCGACTCTGCCGGCCGGAGCTTCAACGACGTCCGGTGGCGGTCCCGTCAAGCAATTGATGAATATTGGCGGCGTGATTGTCGCCCAGTATTCCAACGTTCCGCCCATCGCCATAGACGTCACCGCCCAATACACCGCCACCATCCGGACCAACCTGGGGACCATGGTGGTCGATCTATTTGCCGACCAGGCCCCGGTTACAGTGAACAATTTCATCTTTCTAGCCAATGACGGATACTACGACGGGGTGATCTTTCACCGGGTCATACCCTCTTTCATGATTCAGGGCGGAGACCCCACCGGGACCGGCACCGGCGGACCCGGCTACCGGTTCCAAGACGAGATTGCCGCCGGGCTTTCCTTCGACCAACCGGGTAGACTGGCCATGGCCAACTCGGGTCCCGGCACCAACGGCAGTCAGTTCTTCGTGACCACGGTGCCCACGCCCCACTTGGATGGCGCCCACACCATATTTGGGCAGATAGTCGAGGGACAGGACGTGGCGGACGCCATCTCGCTGACCGATGCCGGAGCCCAGAGCAGACCAGTGACTCCGGTGGTGATCCAGGTGATAGAAATCAACAAGCGCCCCTGAAGCCCACCCTGACAACCGTCAGCGCCACCCAGCCTGCCCTCGGAGACCCCCACCCCCCGGTCTGCGTGGCCACCGGGCCCGCGCCAACAAAGGAGATCCTTTGTCCTTCGAGAACATAATCTACGAGCGCAAAGGGCAGATCGCCTATCTGACCCTGAACCGCCCGGAGAAGCTCAACGCCTTGAACGCCGATCTGATGGCGGAGTTTCGGGAAGCAATGGGGGTGGTGGAGGCGGATACGGAGGTGCGGGCGCTGATCATAACCGGAGCTGGACGAGCGTTCTCCAGTGGAGTCGACATCGAGCGGAACAGCGGCTCCATGGAACCTTCGACCGGCACGGTGGACGTCTGGCGGACCCGCCTACAGGGCCTGGTGGAGACCTTCATGATGGTCTGGAACTGTAGCAAGCCGGTGATCGCCGCGGTGAACGGGTACGCCCTTGGCGGGGCCTGTGAGTTGGTCCAGGTCTGCGACATCAAGATAGCCTCGGACCGGGCCATCATGGGCGAACCCGAGATCCGCGCCGGGTTTGGGCCGCCGCTGTTGATAACGCCCTACAGCGTGAATCTGGCCCAGGCCAAGGAATTGCTGTTGACCGGAGACACCGTGGACGCCGATGAGGCGGCCCGCATCGGCCTGGTCAACCGGGTGGTGCCCCACGACAACCTGATGGCCGAATGCGAAAAAGTCGCCAAAAAGATCTGCCTGCTGCCTCAGCTCGGCGTCAAACTTACCAAGGATTCGGTGAACCGCGCCATGGAAGAGATGGGCTACCTGAACGCGGTCAGGCACAATCTGGACCTGATGACCCTGTTCGACACCAGCACCAGCCCGGAGCAGGAAGAGTTCAACGCCATCAGCGAAGAGAAAGGCCTCCGGGCGGCTCTTGACTGGCGGGACGCCCGGTTCAAAGAACTGGACTAGCTTCCAACCCGTTCCCGGCAGTTCCGGCGGCGCGCTAACCCCCGGCCTTAACTTCGACCTTGGCCAGGTCCTCCACGAACTTCAGGATGGCCGAGTGGTCTGATTCCGACTCTCCGTCGTTCACCAGAGCGCCCAGCATCTGCTGCAACAGCGAGGTCACAGGCAGGGGGACGTTCAGTTCCTGGGCGGTCTGTAGCACGTTCCTCAGGTCTTTCTGGTGCAGCCGGATGCGGAAGCCGGCCTGGAAGTTTCGGCTCAGCATCATGGGGGCTTTGGCCTCCATCACCGCGCTGCCGGCCAACCCGCCCTTGATGGCGTTGAAGACCCGCTCCGGGTCAACGCCGGCCTTCTGGGAGAGCACGAGGGCCTCGCTCAGGGCCTCGATGTTGGCGGCCACGATGATCTGATTGGCCAGCTTGGTTACTCCGCCGGCCCCGATGTCGCCGGTGAGCACCACGTTGCCGCCCATGACCTGCATCAGGTCTAAGCTCTTGTCGAAGACCTCCTGTTTGCCTCCGACCATGACGGCCAGGGTCCCGGCGACCGCGCCGGGCTCGCCTCCGCTAACCGGGGCATCCAGCATCTCCACGCCCTTTCCGGCGCAGGCGGCGGCGATGCGCTGGGACACCAACGGGGCGATGGAGCTCATGTCGATGATCACCGACCCGGACTTGGCCCCTTCCAACACCCCGTCGGGGCCCAAGATAGCCCTCTCGGAGTCCGCCGAGTCTGGGAGCATGGTGATGACGGTGTCGCTGGCGGAGGCCACCTCCTTGCTGGAGGACGCGCCTTTGGCCCCATCAGTGACGACCTCCTCTTGGTTGCTGCCCACGATGTCGTAGACAGTCAACGAGTATCCCGCCTTGAGCAGGTTGCGGGCCATGGGTTTCCCCATGATCCCAAGTCCCACGAATCCTATCTGCTCGGCCATCTGCCGGCCTCCTCAAGTTGGTCTGTTTCTTGGTCTCTTTGGGTGTGACTGTGTGCGGGCGCAAAAACTGTAACACAGATTGGGGAGGCGCTCCATCGGGCGGAGGATTTAGCAGACCGCCGGTACCCGCCCTTGGCCCCTTGGTTGCGCCGTTGTACTACCAGGCCCATGGGGATATGATACTGAGAGCGGCGGATTTCGTCTTTGACCGGTCCGCCAGTCCACGTGATGTAACTTCAAGAGGTGCGGATGGCTGACGGGAGAACGGCCCTAGTCACCGGCGGCGCGGGATTCATCGGCTCCCACATGGTGGACCGGCTGCTGGAGTTGGACTACAAGGTCGTCGTGATGGACGACCTGAGCACGGGCAAGATCAAGAACCTCAATTCCGGAGCGGTCTTCCACCACACCGATATAACCCAGCCGGCCATGGCCGAGATCATCCAGCGGGAACAACCCGATCTGGTGTTTCACATGGCAGCCCAGACCAGTGTTTCCCAATCGACCAAGGACCCCATCGGGGACACCAACGCCAACGTGCTGGGCACGCTGCGTGTCATTGAAGCCTCCCGCCGGGTTGGTGTGGATAAGATCATCTACTCCTGCACCGGCGGCGCGCTGTACGGCGACCCGGAGACCATCCCCTGTCCCGATGACGCGGAAATAGCGCCGGTCTCGCCCTATGGGATGTCGAAGTGGGTGGCTGAACAGTACCTGGACTTCTATTACCGGCAGTACCGCTTGAACTACACCTCGCTACGCTACGGCAACGTCTTCGGTCCCCGGCAGGACCCCAACGGAGAGGCGGGGGTTGTGGCCATCTTCAGCCAGGCTATGTTGGAGGGGAAGCAACCCCAGATCTTCGGGGACGGGACGCAGGAGCGGGATTTTCTCTCGGTGTTCGACGTGGTCGACGCAAATATAGCCGCCATCGGCCGTGGCGACGGCCAGGCCATGAATATCGCCACCGGAGAAGCGACGAGCGTCAACCAAATCTTCCAGATGATCCGAAGCATCACAGGTTATAAGTGGGGGCCGCTCCATGCGCCCCAGAGGACCGGCGAGGTCTACCGGATAGCCTTGGACTGGTCCCGGGCGGCCCGGGAGCTTAACTGGTCGCCTAAGATTGGTCTGGAAGACGGGCTGCAGATGACGGTGGACTATTTCAGAGAGTCCATGAATCTATCGGGGAATTTATCTGGGAATTCTGGCGGGGGCGTGCCTTCGGCCGGTTAAGGGTCAAGCAGGCGTCCACAAAAGCACGAATAGGAGAAATTACGGCATATATGGAAGCAGACTACGACGTAGCTATTTTGGGGGCCGGAGCCGCGGGCTTGGCCGCTGGTCTCTACACCACCAGGGCAATGATGAAAACGGTGATTCTGGAGCAGTTGGGCCCCGGCGGCCAACTGTTGATCACCGACGTGATCGAGAACTACCCCGGATTTCCCGACGGCGTCACGGGCCAGGAACTGGCCGAAAGGATGGACCAGCAGACGGCGCGCTTCGGGGCCGAGACCGAGTACACCGAAGTGATGGGTATCGAGGACATCGAAAAGCCGGTCAAGACCGTCCATACCGATGACCGGGACTTTACCGCCAAGACTATAATCATCGCCACCGGCGGCGCCCACAACAAGCTGGGCGTGTCCGGTGAAGACGCGCTTGCCGGCCGTGGCGTCTCCTACTGCGCGGTGTGCGACGGAAACTTCTTCCGCGGTCAGGACGTGGTGGTGGTCGGTGGCGGCGACTCCGCCATGGACGAAGGCCATTACCTGAGCGGGATCGTCAAATCGGTTACATTTATACACCGGAGGGACGAGCTCCGGGCCACCAAGGTACTTCAGGAACGGGCCTTCGGCAATGAGAAGATCAAGTTCCTCTGGAGTCACGTGGTCGAGGAGTTCCGGGGCGACGAGGTCCTGGACCGCGCCTTGGTCAAGAACCTCAAGACGGACGAGGTCTACGAATTCCCCATGGCCGCCGCCTTTATCTACGTGGGATTCCATCCCAACACCGACTATCTCAAGGGTGTGTTGGAACTGGACGCCGGAGGGCATATCTGCACCGACATCAACATGCGGACGGTTATACCCGGAGTCTATGCCTGCGGCGACGCTCGGGCTGAGTCCACCCGCCAGCTTGGCGCGGCCGTGGGAGACGGTATCACCGCCGCGTTGTCGGCCTACCACGACCTGAACAACTAGCCGGTCGAGGCTTGGGGCGGCTCACGGGGCAGAGAGGGTTCTTTGCCCCGTTTTTTGTTCAGACCCCGGTGAACTCCCGGGTCAGAATCACGCCCCCGGCAATCAAGATCACCGCGATCACCGCATGGCGGAAGATGCGCTCGTTGATCCGGTTCACCAGCACCGCGGACAGACCGAATCCGATGAGCACCCCAGGAACCATGACCCCGATGTTGGCCAGGGTGTCCCGGCCCACCAATCCCGTGGCGGCGTAGAGGGCGAAGGCCACTATGTCAGACGTCAAAAAGAAGAGCGCCAACACCGCCCGCACCGTCTCCGACTTCCACCGTTGGGCGATGGCGTAGATGGCCCCCAGAGGGCCGCCGATCCCGATGGTGGTCACCGCCAATGAGGTCAGAAATCCGAATATTGGACCGGCCGGCCGGCGCTGGGCGAAGGGCAGTTGGACGCTGGATAGGCTGAACAGGCCCAGGGAGATGATTGCGATGGCAATGGTAATCCGCAGGGCGCTGGGACTGGCCGAGTTCAACGCCAGGACTCCGATGGGTGTGGCGGCTATCCCGGCCAAGACCAGACCGATGCTGGCGCGTAGTTTCAAGTGACGCCAGGTCCGTACCAAGACCATGGCCATCATGATGGCGATGAGGCTGTTTGACACCACCACTGCTTGTTGGGGCTCCAGGTACAGCAGAAGCACCGGCACCGCGACCAGGCCGAAGCCGAATCCAACGGTGCCGATGACGGTGGCGGCGGCGATAACGGCGAGGATACCGAAGAAAAGTTCGGGGCCGGTTAACAAAGCTGGGCTTAGTTTCCCTGCGCCAGGTTGAACAGCCCCCGGCCGGCGGCGATGGTCAGGGCCAGGTTCACGTCGATGACCGGTGGACCCTCCCGGCGGACCTCCGTCTCCAACTGCTGGGAGCGGTTGACCGAAAAAGCCCGTTCGCCGTCCAGCGCCACGGTGCAGTCCCGCTTCTCGATGACCAATCTCTCGCCCTCCGCCATGCGCTGCCAGGAGGAGATGACCACCGCCGGGATGATGCCCGGAGCGATGGGGGCAAGGACCGTGCTGCTTTCGGACGCCTGCTCACCGGGTTCGGCGATACGGTACCGCAGGCCGCCCTCGTCGGCCAAAGAGACTGGTTGCAGCCGCGCGCCGATGGACGAGAGCCCGATTGACGCCGGCTCCGCCCTGGTGAGAAAGACCTCGAAAATGGTGTCGATGTCCCAGATGGCCCTGGTGGCGACGAACCGTTCCTTGGAAAGGGCCACGTCGACCAGGGCGATGTCCCGCAGTTCACCGTCCACATAGACGTTCATAATCTTGCTGGGCACGGCGACCTCAGCAAGGTCCAATCTGCCCTGGGCCACCAGTCCCGCCGCCAGGCCGGCCAGGGTGCCCTCCACCATGGCGGGGAATACGTTGTTGGTGCCGGTGGAGATCGCCACCATGGGGATGGTCCGGCAGCCAACTGCCGCCGCCCGGTTGGTGCCGTCGCCGCCCAGGGTCACCAGGCAATCGACACCACGCTCCGCCATGGACGCCGCCGCCCGTACCGTGTCTCCTTCGGAATGGAGGGACGGCATATCCAAGAATTCCAGGTCGATGGAAAGGTTGGGGGCATCGTAGGCCCGCCGCACCAGGTTGGAGCCATCGGGCATGCCCAGCACACGTTCGATCCCCACCGATTGGAGTCCCAGCAACACCCGGCGGATGGTGTTCACCTTCTCCCAGTCGGGCACCACCCGGCCCTGGGCGACCAGCCGCCGGATATCTTTGCTGGCGGCGGGGTTGGCGATTATTCCCACCAGGGCCAAGGGCGGTCTCCTCTATACGGGATGCGGGTTGCGGTATAAGAAGGATTTCAAAGCGGGCAGGCGTGTTTCGATAAATGGAGCACGCAGGTGGTGCGCAGGCGCGCCCTCGCCGCTATAATTGCGCCATTCACTGGACCGGTAATGGGCAGGCCCGATTATAGCACTGGGAGGACTGGGATGAGCGCTGAACTGGCCTTCATGTCGGCGGTGGAACTGGCCCAGGCGATACGCCAAAAGAAGGTCTCGTCGTTGGAGGCCACCGAGAACTTCTTCCAGCGCATCGACCGCCTGGACCCCCAATTGAACTCATATTTAACACTGCGCCGGGACCAGGCTTTGGCTGACGCCGGGGCCGCCGACGAAGCGGTGCAGCGGGGCTCAGGATTGGGGCCGCTGCACGGGGTGCCCATCTCCATCAAGGACCTGGAGATGACCAAGGGAGTGACCACCACCATGGGGTCGGCCCTGTTCCGGGACCGGGTGCCCGACCTGGACTCCATCGTGGTGGAACGGGTGAAAGCGTCCGGGGCAATCATCCTGGGCAAGACCAACACACCTGAGTTCGGCCAGTCGGGCACAACCGAGAACATGTTGGGCGAGCCCTGCCGTAATCCCTGGAACACCGAACGCACCCCCGGCGGCTCCAGCGGCGGCGCGGCGGCGGCCCTGGCGGCGGGTCTTTGCACCCTGTCCATGGGCACCGACGGCGGCGGCTCCATCCGCATCCCCGCAAGTTTCAGCGGCGTGTTCGGCATCAAGCCCACTCAGGGCCGGGTGCCCCGCTACGGCGGTTACGGCCGGCCTTCGGCCAACCATTTCTCCCAGTCGGGCCCCCTCACCCGGACGGTGGCCGACTCGGCCCTGTTGCTTCAGGTGGTGGCCGGACCCGACTCCCGGGACGTCACATCCATCCGCCAACCGGCGCCGGACTTCAGCGCGGGTTTGGGTGCCGGGGTCAAGGGGATGCGGTTGGCCTGGAGCAGCGACTTCGGCTACGCAGCGGTGGACCCCGGCGTGGTCCGGGTGACGGAGCGGGCGGCCAAGCTGTTCGCCGAGATGGGCGCCACCGTCGAGGACGCCAACCTGTCTCTTGAAGACCCGTTCCAGGCGTTCTGGGACGTGTTCGCCACGGCGGCCTACACCTCCTACG
>CAYMZL010000091.1:0-7738 GCA_964394825.1 uncultured Dehalococcoidia bacterium
GCACGCCATCACGTTTTCCGACACCACCCGGCAAACTCCGGGATGACTCATGTTTACAAGGTCCATAGCCACAATCTGAGCTTAGTTAGCGGAAGCGAACAACCTATCCAAGCCCTCCAGGCAACCGCCCCAGCCTTGTTGGTGCTCGTCCCGCATGTGTTCGTCGGGGAACTCCCCGTGGGTTATCACCACCTCAGTGGCGCCGCCCTTATCGATAAACTCGACGGTGACCAAGGTCTCGGCGGGCATGAAGTCCGAATCATCGCCTGGCATCTTCTCGAAGGCCCAGGTGAAGACCAGCTTCTCCGGCGGGCTTACCTCACGGTAGACGCCGAATGAAACGTAAGGGGCGTCTTTTCCCGGCTCCAACATCCCCAGGCGGTACTTTCCGCCAACTCGTAGGTCCACCTCGGCGATGGGCGCGGAGAAGCTCTCGTGAGCCCCCCACCATTTGTGCAGCAACTCAGGCTGGGTCCAGGCGGCGAACACCCTTTCTCGGGGTGCGTTGATCGTCTTGCTCATCGTCAAACTTATGCCGGTTTGCGGCCCTGATTGGGTCATCTTTTCTCTCCCTCCGAATTTTCCGTTTCTTGGTTATCTTCTTTAGGGTCCAAATCTTCCAGATAGCTGGCCAACGACTCCAGTTTGTCCTCCCAAAACCGCCGGTACTGGGCCATCCATTCGACCGCATCTTTCATGGGCTGGGCCTCCAGCCGGCAGCGGCGGACGCGCCCGTCCTTCTGCTGCAGCAACAAACCGGCACGCTCCAGGACCCGAAGCTGCTTGGAGATGGCGGGCAGCGAGACGTCAAAGGGCTCGGCCAAGGCCGTGACCGAGGAATCGCCGGCGGACAGGCGCTCCAAGATGGCGCGCCGAGTGGGGTCCGCCAATGCGGCGAATGTGGAATCCAGTGTGTCTGTTTGATATTTAACCATGTGGTTAAATAATATCAGCGGAAATATGATTGTCAAGTGGCGACGAAAAGGGGCGGGTTTAAACCCGCCCCTACATCAAATCGGCGTCGATGGGTGAATGAAAGCGTGGCTTACCCACCCCTCCGGCGTTGGTCGCGGTAGTTGGGGGCGGCTATCGGCAGCCAGTCAACCACCATGCCGTCCACCAGCCGCGAGGCGATGCGGGACTTGGTGTCCTCCAACTCTTCGATGGTGGAGACGGTGGTGATGACGGTGGGAAGGCGGGCCTCGTGGCGGTGGACGATGATCTGGTACAGCTTCTCTTCGGCCCAGGCGGTGCTGCTCTCGGCGCCCAGGTCGTCCAGCACCAGCAGCGGGACCGAGTTTATCTGCTCGAACAGCTCGTCGTAGCCCACCGGACTGTCGGGACTGAAGGTAGCCCTCAAGTGGTCCAACAAAGTCGGCACGAAGGCGAAGAACACCTGGCCGCCCTGCTTGAGCCGTTCCCCGGCGATGGCCACCGCCAGATGGGTCTTTCCGCAACCGCGTGGACCATTGAAAAGCAACCAGCCTTCCGGGTCCGCCGCGAACGTTTGAGCGGTGTGCATAGCCCGGTCCAGGGACTCCCGGTCCTCGGGAGAGGCGTTGGCCCCGCCCATGGTGTCGAAATTGTCGAAGGTCATCCGCTGCAACATCTCGGGCCGAACTTCGCCGATGCCCATGACCAGCCGGCTGTTGAAATTCGCCAACTGGACAACTTTCGTAGTTCCATCGGGGGCAGTTCCGTCGGCGCTTTCAAGCCGGGTGCGCAATGAATCGTCCAGGCGCTGCAGCGGCCCCCGCACCGTTACCACCGTGGGCAGCGAGTTGTTGTAGCGGTGGTTGATCACCTGGAACAACTTCTCCTGGGCCCAGGGCGTGGTGCTGGCCGTGCTCAGGTCATCCAAGACCAACACGGGGACGTTACGCACCTGCTCGAACAGCTCGTCGTATGAAACGGGGTTATCGGGCGAATAGGACGCCCTCAAGTGGTCCAGCAGGTCGGCGGCGACGATGAAGAAGGTGGTCTGGTTCCTTTCGATGCACCGGTTGGCGATGGCCACGGCCAGGTGGGTCTTGCCGCTGCCGCTGGGGCCGGTGAGCACCAGCCAGCCCTGGGGGTCTTCGGCGAACCGGGTGGCGGCCGTGACACCCTCGGAGAACATCCGCCGGTTTGCGGCATCGGGCAGCGGCCCATCCAGATCGGTGGTGGCGAATGATATCCGGGAGAGTGCGCCCAGATTGCTGTAGCGGCGCAATGACGCCGCGCGGGTTTCGGAGTCCTGGGTCTGCTGGCAGTTGCAGGGGATGGCCTGTCCAAATTCGGGATGGCCGATGTGCACGCGGCGGGTGACCCAGCCACTGCCGTTGCACTGAGGACAGAGTTCAGCGGCCGGCTCGCTGTCGGGGAGTGTTACCCCTCCGCCGTTGGTATTCCTCGAGATATTTCTGGCCGTGATCCTTCTCAGTATGTCGCCCAGGCTTTCCATCTTCTCCCCTCCAGACATCCCCCCGTTTCTCTTTGCCCTCAGCGGTCCAGCGCCTCAGGATGCCGGACACGTAGCGCCAACTGCGTTTGTTCTCCGCCACCGCGACGCCGAAGGCCTCCCGAAGCCAGGATTCGGAGTACCGGCCTTCAGCCTCTTTAAGCTCCTCGGCCAACAGGGGCGAAAGAGACCCGATGCTGTCTTCGTAAAGTGCGAATATGTTGGGCCTTTCCAGCTCCGGCGAATCCACCGCCGGCTCATCGCCTATCTCAAGAGGGACCCCGGCCTCGCCGGCCTCCAAACCGGCAAGGGCCCGCCGGCCGGCCTCGGTGTTCAGCAGGAAGACCGGTCCCGTCCCATCCAGTTTATGGGTCAAGAATGTACCGCGGGTCACGGCCAGCCGCAATCCGCGGCGGATTTCCTCACCAACATCTTTCCCCTCAGACCTCAAGCCTTTGAGCAATGACCGGTCCGCCAAGAACTCGTCCAGGGAAACGGCCCTGTGGGCCCGGTGGAACAGCCATAGGCCGCGCAGCGTCACCTTGAGTTCGGCCAGGTCCTGGATCTGCTCCAAGATGGGTCCGAACACCGGGTTGGGCACCGGAGTGTAGAGAGTGCTCCCGGTAAAACCGGAGAAGGCCCCGGAAGGCGCCACCTTTAGCGGTCCACCCTGGATAATGAATCGAACCGGACCAGATTGTCCCGGAAGAGGAGCTGCACGGTGCCGGTGGGCCCGTTCCGGTGCTTGGCCACTATCAGGTCCGTGATGTTTCTGGGGTAGGGACGGCCGGGGAACTGCTGGTCCCACTCTTCTTCGGTGAAGTAAAGGTCTTCCCGATGGATGAACATCACCACGTCGGCGTCCTGCTCGATGCTTCCGCTGTCCCGCAGGTCGGAGAGCATGGGCCGGTGCCCGGTCCGCTGCTCTACCCCGCGGCTGAGCTGGGAGCAGGTTATGAGAGCGATGTTCAGGTCCCGGGCCATGCCCTTGAGCGACCGGGAGATCTCGCTGATCTCCTGGACCCGGTTCTCGTTCCCCCCGCGGCCCCGTCCTTCGATCAATTGCAGATAGTCCACCACCAGCAGGTCCAGACCGTGCTCCAACATCAGGCGGCGGGCCTTGCTGCGCATCTCTATCATGCCCTGGAACGGCGTGTCGTCGATGTAGACCGGCAGGTCGGAGAGTTGACCGATGGCATCGATGAGCCGCTGCTCTTCCGCCTCGGTGTAAAGACCCAGACGCAGCCGGTGGGAGTCTATCTCGGCCTCGGACGAGAGGATGCGGAGCGCCAACTGCTCCCGGCTCATCTCCAGGCTGAACACTCCGGTTGTAGAGCCATTCTTCGCGGCGTTCAAGCAGATGTTCAAAGCCAAGGTGCTTTTGCCCAATGAGGGGCGGGCGCCAAGAATCATCAGGTCCGACCGCTGGATACCCCCCAGGAGTTCGTCCAGGTCGGTGTACCCCAACATCACCGGGCCGGTGTTATCGCCGATGGGGTCGATGATGGCCGCGCGGTCTTCCAGGTATTGGTCATAGATCTGCCGCAGCGGCACGAAGCCCCGCCGGCTGTCGGAGCCCCGCACGGTGAACAGCACGTCCTCCGCCTGACGGAGGGTGGCGTCCACGTCGTCGGTGTCCTGGTAACCCATGGCCGAGATGCGGGAAGCAACATCGATGAGCTTCCGCATGGTCGCGGTGCGGGCCACCACGTTGGCGTAGTGTTCGGAGTGGGCCGAGGTGGGGGTGACGGAGATCAGGTGGCTGAGATAGGCCATGCCGCCCACCGTCTCCAACTGGCTGGAGCGGCTCAGTTCCCTGGCCAGGGTGACCTGGTCGATGGCCTCATCCCGCTGGAAGAGGGCCGCGCAGGCGGCGAAACATAGCTGATTTCTCTCGCGGTAGAAATCGTCCGCCTTGATGTAAGGCGAAACGCGGGAGAAGCAGTCCCCATCGATCAAGACCGACCCAACAACCGCTTCCTCCGCCTCCAAGTCATGGGGTAACAGCTTCTCGGCGTACATCGCCTTATTCTTCTACCTCCGCGTTAACGTGAATCGTGGCTGTGACTTCGGTCGAGAACCGGAGTAACACGTCGTACTCGCCGGGCTCACGGATCGGTTCGGCAATCTCCACCCAGCGGCGTTCCACCTCCCGGCCCACCTTTTCGGCCAACTCCATGGCGATGTGGGTGCTGGTGATGGTCCCGTAGTAGCGGCCGGTGGGGGTGATCCTGGCCGAGAGAGTGATCGTCACGTCGTCCAACCCCACCGCCAGTTCTTCCATGACGGCCGTCTCGCGGACACGTATCTCGTCGCCGACGGCGGAGATCTTATGGATCCGCTTCATCACCTCGGGGGTGGCGATCTCCGCCAATCCCTGGGGCAGTAGATAATTGCGGGCGTACCCATCAGGCACGCGGCGGACCTCGCCCGCTCTGGCCTTATTGGGAACGTCCTGGATGAAAACTACTTCCATATGTTGGTCACTTCCGTTGGGTTCTCCGATGGGCATGGTAAATCGGAATAGGGATTTGGCCCCATATAAGAGACCGGGTTAATTATACGGCATGCCCCGACTGAGGGGAAAGCGGGACCCGTCTGCGGCCGGGTCCCCGTTCGCCCCGCCAAAAATTGACTGCCCGCCGCGCCCCTCCTAAAATCGTTGTCACCCGGACGAAAGGCGCCCGTCGGTGAGATAAGGGGCGGGATAAGGCTGGCAGACTATTTTCGACCGCTGCAATATATCGCTCTTTGCACGACAAATCCAGGCAATTTAGACCAATTTCAGATGAATATTTGGGGCCACTAAATGGGATTCATAGCGGACATCGAACAGCGGAGCCAGCCCCTGAGGCAGGCCATCTTGGCCCACCCCTTCGTCGCGGGCGTGGGCGACGGCACCCTACCGGTGGAGAAGTTCAAATACTATGTGGCCCAGGACTACGTCTACCTGGTGGACTACAGCCGGGCGCTGGCCCTGGCGTCGGCCCGGGCCCCCCGGTTGGACGACATGTCCTGGTTCGCCGGCCTGTTGGACGAGACCCTGAACGTTGAGATGGCGCTCCACCGCAGCTATTGCGAAGAATTCGGCATCAGCGCCCAAGAACTGGAGGCCACCGTGGCATCTCCCACGACCGTGGCCTACACCAGCTTCCTGCTCAAGACGGCCCACCAAGGCAGCTTCGGAGAGTTGGTGGCGTCGTTGCTGCCCTGCCAATGGGGTTACTGGGAGATCGGCGACCACCTGGCCAAGCGGGGCCTGCCCCGGAACGCGCCCCTCTACGCCAAGTGGATCGAGATGTACACCTCCGAGGAATTCGCCGCCCTCGCCCATCACATCCGGGACATGGCCGGCCGCATCGGCGGCGAGGCCGGCCCCGCCGAGCTGGCCGCCATGGGCCAAGCCTACCTAACCAGCGTCCGCCTGGAGCACCAGTTCTGGGACATGGCCTACAACCTAGAGGAGTGGGGGGTTTAGGGAGGAACCATACTCATCCGCACCCTTCCGCTCGTCCTGAGCGTGTCGAAGGGCGCGCATCAGTCAAGTTGCTGATTGACAGTGCCTTGTCTCACCCGCAACGGTGGTTCGACGAGCTCACCACGAACGGGCGGGAAATGGCAAACGGCCAACAATTCCGTTCGTCCTGAGCCTGTCGAAGGGCCCGGGTCAGCCAATTTTCCGACGGCCGTCCTACCCCTTCACCGCCCGGAAGACCCAGCATGGCCAGGAAAAGGCGATGTCGTCGTGGACGGGGCCGGTTCAGGCTGAGACCGATGGCCATGACGGGAATTTATTGACAGTGGATCGTATCCGATCTAATGTGGGCATTATGTCATCTCGCCCAGTAACGGCGTTTACTCAATGACCCGTGCCTGAAAGACCATCAACATACTAGGAGGTTTAGCCAAAATGATAACTTTAAGATTGCGGACATTTCTTTTCTTTGGGCTGACCATCGCCGGCTTGATGTTCACCGTAGTGATGACATTCAACACCCTGGCCCATGGCGGGGATGAGACTGCAGTTCATGCTTGCGTATCTGATTCTAGCGGTGTCCCCAGAATCGTCGATGCAAATGACGATTGCAGAAATAGGGAAACACCATTGGACTTGGTGAGCGGAGATGCAGCCGGCCTGAGTGGAGTTGAGAAGGTGTCGGCAGTGGTGAGCCTCCCTTCGTCTGGTATAAAGATAGTGTCGCAATTGGCAAACTGTCCCGTTGGCAAAATTGCTACCGGAGGTTCGTTCAAGCTTCTAAGCGATACCGGCAATATCCTTCCAGGGGCTTTTCTAGTCAGTGATTTTCCTGTCGGCGACCCACCCACTGCCTGGGAGGCCATCGTCAGTACACAGATACAATTCGGTAACGTTCGGCCGCAAACACTTGAAGTGTTCGCGATCTGCGCGACCGGTAGCCCTTAAGAGCCAACTCCGAGTCAATGCATTCATGGACAGGTATCAAGCCAGGCCTATATTAACAGAGTGATAGTGCATCATGGGGATGAGTTCCCTCAAATTTGCCGTCCTGAGCTTGTCGAAGGACCCGCATCAGGTATTACCTACCCCTTAACCGCCCTGAAAACCCAGCAGGGCCAGGAGAAGGCGATGTCGTCGTGGACCGGGGCCACCTGGAAGGCCTCACGGGTGGCGGCCGGGGCCTCGAGGAAGTCCCGGCGCAGGGCTTCTGTCTCTTCTACCGAGACCCTGGTGCGGGCGGTCCACTCGTTGAAACGCAGGTAGATGCGGGGGTAGTCGTTCTCGACCACCGTGAAGCCGCGGTCGGCCAACATCTCCTGAATCTTGGATATCGGACGGTTCTCCACGTGGCTGAAATCCCGGCGCAGTTCGACGTCGTTCATCCACTCAGTGATGGCGTCGTCCTCGGGGGCCACACTGTCGGCCATGAGCAGCGAGCCACCCTTTTTCAACACCCGTTGGGCCTCGTCCAAGGCCTTTACGAAATCGCGGAAGTGGTGAGCGGAGACCCGGGACGTGACCAGGTCAATGGATTCGCTGGCAAAGGGCAGCGCCTCGGCGGCGTTCTGGCTCAGGCCCAGGTTTGTGATGCCCCGCTCCCGTGCCAAGCGTTGGGCCTGGCGGAGCATGGGCCCGGTCACGTCGCTGGCCACCACCCGGTCCGACACCCCAGCCACCGCGAAGGCGGTGAAACCGGCGCCGGTGCCCAGGTCGACGGCCCAGCCGTAGCGGTTGGCCCCGCCGCCTGCGGCCACCATGCGCTCCACCGATTCCAGGCTATCGGCGCGGATACTCACCTTGCTGGTGGCGTAGGCGGCCGC
>CAYMZL010000092.1:0-2818 GCA_964394825.1 uncultured Dehalococcoidia bacterium
GGCGAGCCTAGGCGAGGCCCAGTTTCTCCAGGTAATCGGGGTCCCAGTCGGCCAATAGGCCCCGCTCCAGGGCCTCGGATTCGGGCACCCGTGGCGTCGCTTCGCCGGTGAGCGGCACGGTGGCCACCACCGCGTCATCGACCAGGCCCTGGAAGGTCTCTCCGTCCACGCCCAGCAGGCCCTGGATAACGGCCTCGTTGTGCTGGCCGAAGGTCGGCGGAGGACCCTGAATCGCCAAGGGGCTGTTGGAGAACCTATAAGGGCGGCCGATGAACAGCCGGGAGCCCATGTTCCGCTCCTTTGGGTAGTCCACGCGCTCCAGGAAGCCGCGGCTCTGGTACTGGGGGTCGTAGTGGATGTCTTTGCCGTTCAGCACCGGTCCCGCCGGGATGCCCACACCCTGGAGCGCGTGCATCAGTTCGTACTTGTCCACGCCCGAGGTCCAACCCCGGATGGTCTCGTCGATCCGGTCGTGGTTGCGCTGCCTGGACAACAGGTCGGCGTAGTCCGGGTCCGTGACCAGTTCCGGCTGGCCCATCAGTTCGCACAGCGCGGCCCAGCCCGCGTCATCGCCGACCGAGAGGGTGATCCACTGGTCCTCGCCCAAAGCCCGGTAGCAGCCCTGGGGGGCGCGGTAGGGGTGACGGTTGCCGATGCGGCCACCCTCACGGCCGTTGACTTGGGCGTCCATGATGTACTCGGACATGAACATCACGCCCGCCTGGTACATGCCGATGTCGACCCACTGACCCTGGCCGGTCTTGTTGCGGTAGCGCAGCGCCGAGCCGATGGCGAAGAGCGCCGTCCAGGTGGAGAGAAAGTCCACGAAGGACGCCCCCGCCTTGGCTGGGCCCTCGTCTTTGTAGCCCGTGATCCAGCAGTGACCGTGGGTGGCTTCCTGGGTGGTGGCCTGGGCGGGATAGCTGGAATACGGACCGTCGCCGTGGCCGTAACCGGTGTTGGAGACCATGATGATGTCGGGCTTCAGCTTCTTCATGTTGGGATAATCCAGGTCCCAACCGCGCATCACCCGGGGGGTGAAGTTCTCCATCACCACGTCGCTGACCTTGATCAGCTCCCGGAACAGGTCCCGCCCACGCTGATCGGTCATGTCCAGGGTTATTGACCGTTTGCCCCGATGGATCAGGTTGTAGGTGGAAGGGCGGTTCCACCAATCGTCGCCCAGGTCGTTCTCCGGGAAGGCCCCGGCGAAGCCGCCGGTGCGGGTGACGTCGGGACGGCCCGGCCCCTCCACCTTGATCACCTCGGCGCCCATGTCGGCCAGCAGCCCGCCGGCATAGGGCAGGGCGAACACGTAGGTGGAGTCGATTATTCGGATGCCTTCCAGGGGTAACCGGGCCATTTTTCTTCCTCTGTTATTTGGCTGATGCGCGCCCTTCGACAAGCTCAGGGCGAACGGACTCTAATACCTTTTTGATCCAACCAAAGTGGCAGTGCTTCACTACGTTCGTGGTGAGCTCGTCGAACCACCGGTTGGGCCAAGATTTATGCGGAGTTGGGCGGGTTTGAAACCCGCCCCTACATCTGTCGAATGTACCTCATATGCCCGCGTGTATCAGATAACGTCCAATTGCCGCAGACGGACGAAGTCCTCGCGGCTGTATTCCAGGCCGTCCACGTAGATCTCCGAGTTGTGCTGGCCCAGGGTGGGGGCCGGACGGGTGTATCGATATGGGGTTAGGCTCAGGTTGAACAGCACCGCCGGCACCTTCACCTTGCCGATCACCGGGTGGTCGATTTCACGGTAGAAGTCCCGGGACTCCAATTGGGGGCACTCCAGCAGTTCCGAAGGAGTCTGCACCAGTCCAAATAGTATCCTGGCCTCGGCCGCCTTGGTGAACAGGTCCCACTTGCCCCGGTCCTTGATGGAATCCAACACCACCTTGTCCAGTTCTTCACTGTTTCTCAGCCTCTGGGCAGGCTCGGCGAACTGGGGTTCCAGCAGTTGGGAGTCGCCGAAGAAGTCGGCGATGGTGTCCCAGGTGGCCCCGCCTCCGGTCTGCACGATGATCCAGCCGTCCTTGCAGGGCATGGGATGGCCGAAGTTGCTACCCGAGGGCCGCCGCCGGGGCAATGTCCCACCCATGAAGGGATACATCGACTGAGTCGCCATGGCGGTGGACGCCACACACTCGGTCACCGATACGTCGATGTGTTGGCCCTCGCCGGTGTTGCCCTGCATGAACAGGGCCATGGAGGTCGATGCCGCTCCGTTGAGGCCGCCTTCGTACTGGGCCTGGAACCCGCCGTGCTTCAGCGGTTCTTTGCCCTGCACTCCGCTGATGCTCATGATTAGGCCCATGGCGTAGTTCACCACCTCCTCCCCCTGGTACTGACTGTAGGGGCCGGTCTGGCCGAAGGGCGTGATGGAGGTCATGATCAGCGAGGGGTTCTCGGCCTGCAGGTCGTCATAACCCACGCCAAGGCCGGCCAGATAGCCGGGCCGGTAGGACTCTATGACCACATCTATATGGGGGACCAGGCGCTTGAGGATGTTCCGTCCGGTTACGGTCGCCAGGTTTAGCGTCGCGCCCTTCTTGTTCAGGTTCATCAGGAGGTAGAAGAGGCTCTTTTCCGGGTGCGGGTCGTCGCCGAAGAAGGGGCCCATCCGGCGCAGGGCGGCCCCGGTGGGCGGCTCCACCTTCAGAACGTCGGCCCCGTAGTCAGCCAACAGACGGCCACAAAAAGACCCGGCAATGTCCTCGCTCAGGTCCAACACCTTCACACCATCTAATGGGCCGTGGGCCAAGGGACCGTGGAGAAGGTGGGCCTGGGGCGATTGGGTGGAAGTCAAGTT
>CAYMZL010000092.1:2918-6039 GCA_964394825.1 uncultured Dehalococcoidia bacterium
TCCAACTTGGCGTTGAACTCGTCCATGGTGAAGCTGTACTGCTGGGTGCCATAGGACCGCACCGCGTAATGACCGGCCACGTTCCCCATCTGCACGGCCCGCTCCATGGGCAGACCTTCGGCCATTCCCTTGATCAGACCGCCACGGAAGGCGTCTCCGGCGCCCGTGGGGTCCACGGCGTCATCGGTGGGCACCACCGGTATCACCGCCGTGCCGGAAGCGGTCACCAGGTCGCAACCGTCCTGTCCCTTGGTCACCACCATGGTCTCCACGGTCTCCCCCACCTGCTCCCGGGACATGCCGGTGCTGTTGCAGATCATCTCCATCTCATAGTCGTTGCAGACCAGCATCCGCGATTGGCTGATGCACCTGGCCAACGCGGCCGGCTCCCAGGCGGGCAGGGATTGGCCGGGGTCGAAGATGGAGAAGATGCCGCGCCTCTGGTGCTCGGCGGTGTAATCGGCCATGTCCCGCAGGTTGCCCGGGGCCACGATGGCCAGACAGTCCTTGAGGTCAACGGAGTCAAAGGCGAAGCACGATTGCTGTTTCATGGCGCCCGGATTGAACACGGTTATCTGGTTGTCCCCGGTGTCGGTCGTTATATAGGCGCCGGCGGTCAGTTCGTCCGCCACAACGCGTATGGCTTCCGTCGGGACGCCGATCTTCTTAAGCCATTCGAAATACCGGTGGTAGTCCTGGCCGATGGTGGCCAATATCCGCGGCTTCTCTCCCAGCAGCGACAGGGAGTAGGCGATGTTGCCCGCCGTGCCACCGAAATTCTCGGTGAGGCTGTTCACGGTGAAGCTCACATTGATCATGTGCAACTGGTCCGGCAGGATGTGGTCGGAGAACTTGCCGTCAAAGTCCATGATGCGGTCGTAGGCCATCGACCCGGAAACCAGGATCTCCATCTGAAAGGTCCCTCGCTGTGTCTCTTGATCCGAGGCTGGTGGTTGCCGTTCTTTTTGCCGTGGACCGGGCTAGCAGCCGTACCTGCCGGCCAACCCGTCCCGAAACTCCACCGGGTCGCCAACCCCCAGACCCAGCGCCGCCGCCTCGCCGCTGTTGATCTCAAGAACGTACTTGGCCGGTGCGTCGGGGGAGTACCGGGGCAGGTCGGCCAGCGGCGTTCCGGGTTCGGGAGCAGGAACGTTTTCCGAGATGTCCACGACCTGGCATCCCGCGCTGATCCAAATGATATCCAGGGAAAATTCCATCTCCCTCATCCAGAAACGGAGCCGTTCCGCCTTCTCAAAGACGAACAACATGCCGGTCCCGGCGTCCAGAGAAGCCCGCCCGGAGAGCCCCTTGATCCGCTCCTCCGAACTCTCCGCCAGTTCCACCGGAATATCCGTCTCATCCACTCGGACCACCGGCCCGGTGACGGGGGTTTGCCCAATGGCCGGAGTTGACGAAGAATCGGACGGCGCAACGGTCGCCGGCGCCGCAGTTGGAATGGGCGTCGCGGCGCCCCCACAGGCGGCGGCCACAGCCAGCAAACCGGCTGCCATCCCCAAGAGCGGATAACGGGTCCAAGTTACAGGTCTGGCAGGGCGGTCGGCGCTCAAATTTTTACCCAGATTCCCATTCCCGGGACGGCCTCACGTAGCACGAATCAACGGGTGCGGCAGTCCGAGAGCCATGTTATCCCAGGGCCACCGAATCCACAAGCAGAACGGCCTATCAGCCAAGCTCTTTCGATTGTCACCCTGAGCGTCAGCGAAGGGTCTCTTTACCGCGCGCCCGAGATACTTCGCTTCGCTCAGCATGACAGTTGGTAAATCCATTGGCCAATTGTGTGACCCCGATGGAGTCGGGGAGCCATCACAGCGGAGAAAATCGAAATACCCTGCCCCTTCGGCAGCCCCGTAGGAGAACTACAATGATTCTGTTGACGAATCTGGGAGCCTAGAGTAGGCTGAGGGCGTCAAATCACCGGAGGGAAACAGCTATGACTCAGGAGGCCCAACAAGACACTCAATCGGTCCTCACGCCGGAGGTTAAGGCCATGATCGGCGTCGAGGGCGAGGTGATTGAATCCTGGGGGACCGTGGACACCGAGTATCTGCGTCGTTTCACCCAGGCCGTCATGGACCCCGACCCCAGGTACTGGGACGAAGAGTTCGCCAAGACCACCCATTACGGTGGTATCATCGTGCCGCCCATCATGGTCAGCTACATGACCGGGCGCATCCGGCCCGACCAGGAAGACCCCATCACCAAGGCCTTTGAAGAGAACCCGATGTCCGACGGCATCGGCTCGGTGGAGCGGCCCGGCGCCCTGCCTGAGATCCCCACTCACCTGGTCCGGACGCTGAACGCGGGCAACGAGATCGAGGTCTACCAGTACCCCAACATCGGAGACACGATCTTCTTCCAGAACCGCTATTCCGACATCCGGGAAAGGGTGGGAAGAGACGGCAAGGCCTTCCTGATCATCACCCGCGAAGTCACCTACACCAATCAGGACAAGGCCTTGCTCTGCATCACCCGCCAGTCTTCGATTCGCCGGTAAACGATCGCAGGCAGCCGCTTAATGAACCGATCGAGGTTATCACCATGACCACGCCACTGGAAGAACTGCTAAAGATGAAGCCGGAAGAGATTCTGGCCCGCAACGAAAGGCCCACCGCCGACCAATTGCGGAACAAGACCCAGACCTATTACGAGGACATAGACGAGGGTTTCGAACTGCCCAAGTACATCTATTCGCCCACGCCGACCCACCTGTTTCGCTGGAGCGCGGCCATCGAGAATTTCCACCGGATCCATTACGACTTGGACTTTGGCCTGAACCACGACAAGAACCCCAGCATCCTGGTCCACGGCTCCTGGAAGCAGAGCGTCGTGCCCCAGTACCTCAAGGACTGGACCCTGCCCAAGGGCTGGCCCTGGAAGGCCCAGTTCGAGCACCGGGCCATGCTGGTTCCCGGCGACGTGCTCATCATGTGGGCCACCGTCACCGGCAAATACGAGAAGGGCGAAATGGGCTTCATCGAGATGGACCTGGGAATGAAAACTCATGACGGTGTCGAGAGCATGCCCGGCACCGCCACCGTGGTCCTGCCCCTGAAAGGCGGGCCGGACATCCCGTATCCCTTCGTGCCGCCCAAGGACTAGC
>CAYMZL010000092.1:6139-7688 GCA_964394825.1 uncultured Dehalococcoidia bacterium
TCCGGACTGACGGAAGAACAGTTCCGGGAGAAGCTGAGCGCCGTCAGCAAATGGCGCCCGGACCGCCGCACCACCATCCTGAAGGTCTACGGGGACCTGAAGCGCGGCAAGCTGGTCACCGAGTGCGAAGCAGTGGAGCAGGAGCACTTCGAGGACTGGATCAAGATGACCGGCTGGCCCGCCGAGACGATCTTTAACGTGGACCTGGTGATGCAGGTGGGCAATATCTGGAGGCTCTAACTCCGGCCCATGGGCCGCCGCGTTAATCTCGGCCTATCGGCCGCCACCTTAGGGGCGGCCAACACCGGAACCAGGCCCTCCCCTTGATCAACTCCTCGGGCACCGGCCCAAAGGCCCGGCTGTCGTCGCTGTCGGTCCGGTTGTCACCTAGTAGAAAGTACTCACCGGGCCCGTTGAACCACTCCCTGTTCTCGCCGTCCTCTGCCTCGTCCGCGCCCTGAATATAGTCCTGTGCCAGCAACCGGCCGTCCAAATATACCCGTCCGCCGGCTATTCTGATGTCTTCTCCAGGCAGTCCCACGACGCGTTTGATGTAGGCGCCCCCACCGCCTCCAGGACGTTCAAAAACAGCCACGTCTCCCCGGCGCAGTTGGTTCCAACGGAACCGTGTCCGCACCACCAGTACCGACTCGCCGTGGGCCAGGGAGGGCAACATACTATCCCCCTCGACCCGGTACCGGGCCGAAAAGAAGATGTTTGCCAACCCCTGCAAGAAGGAAATCAGCACTTGCGTCAACGCCTCGATTAATCAAGTTCAATGGTCGAAGGTATTTTAGTACCAATCTGTCCGCGGCGAGCCGCAACATCCGCCTATGGACTAATACCGGCCTCTATCCTAGAATTACTCAGATTTAAGTCCAGATCAAGAAAACGCGCTTGTAGCGCCAGGAGGGCAACTATGGAGAACGGTATCATCCGCGTCGGATTGATCGGCGCCGGCGCAAATACCCGGCTCAGGCACATTCCCGGCCTTCGCGAACAAGAGGGCGTTGAGATAGTCGCCGTGGCCAACCGCAGCCGCGCGTCCGGCGAGGCAGTGGCCAGCGAGTATGAGATACCCACCGTGTACGACAACTGGATGGAACTCATGGAGGCCGACGACATCGACGCGGTCTGCGTCGGCACCTGGCCCTACATGCACCGGACGCTGGTGCTGGCCGCTCTGGAGAACGACAAGCACGTGCTCACCGAGGCCCGGATGGCCATGGACGCCCAGGAGGCCCACGACATGCTGGACGCCTCCCGGCAGTTCCCCCACCTGGTGACCCAGATCGTCCCCGCGCCCCAGACGCTGCAGGTCGACCGCACCGTTCAGGACCTGATTGCCGGCGGCTACCTGGGCCAGCCCCTGGCCCTGCGCCTGCGGGTCAGCGACGGCCACGGCCGGGCCGACCGGGCCGACACCTTCATGAACACCGACGCCCCACTCCACTGGCGGCAGAACCGGCAGCTAAGCGGCTACAACATCATGGGAATGGGCATCTGGTACGAGGCGCTGATGCGCTACGTGGGCCCGGCCACCAAGGTG
>CAYMZL010000093.1:0-7645 GCA_964394825.1 uncultured Dehalococcoidia bacterium
GGAATCCTGAATTGGCCCTGCGCAACTCTTGACATATAAGACAGTTGCTTCGGCTTACGCCTCAGAATGACAGTTTTGGGGCGGCGCACCTGGGGCATTGGCCCTGGTCGTCGAGTCCTGCGGTAACCCAGATGGCGTTGCAGCTGGAGCAGTTGGAGTGGGAGCTGAACTGGTCCTGCCGGCGTGGTTGGGTTCTGGTCCTGGCGGCCTCCAGGAGGGCGTTGGTCATGGCGACCTGGGCGAAGGTCCTGATGGCCTTGATGAGCAGCTCGGGCCTGGGTTGGGCCTGGGCGGCCAAATCCTCGATGACAGCCTCCAAGAGGTCGAGATGGCGGCCCAGGGGGCCGCGGCCGGGCGCCGGGTCAGCACTTGGTCCGGTGAGGCGGATGAGGTTGGAGAAACGGGTGGAGAACTGGCCGTGTTTGAGGGCGTTGGCATTGCCTGGTTGACCGCCGCGGCGGGCGGGCAAATTTTGGCGATGTTCTTTTTTTTCAGGCATGAAGGCGTGTTGGTGGTGGAACGAATGCGGAACGAATGACCGGGGGTCAGGCGGCGGTTTTCCGGTAGGGCTCCAACAACAGGCGGACATCGGTGTCAACGTCGGCGTCGACGAAGAAGGGCTCAAAATCGGCGGCCCTGGTCCAGATCCTTGCCGTCTGCACCAGTGCGGCGCGTTCGATCGAAGCCGGCCAGCGCAGGATGTCGATGTCAGAGTTGTCGGCGTGGGCCGCGGCAGCGGACCCGTTCAGGCCCCTGCTCACGGTGAGGTTGTTTCCCGAGACGGCGGTGATCAGCATCTGTTCCGTGCCGATCAGGACCGTTTGGCCGGTCTGGAACTGGGTCCCGTCGTCGACTGCCACCGTGGTCTTGGTGGTGGTCATGGCGGGGTCGTTAAGGTCGGCGCCGCTGTCCTCGGAGAATTGGACGTAACCCCAGATACCGGCGATCTGGAAATTCTGCTCACCGGCCATGAACCCGTCGGACTTATTTCCTTCAGACCTGGCCTTCACCGCGGTGTAGGGGCTGCCCCAATGCCGGGAGGGAGCGGCGTTGTAGGGCTGAAGCCAGTAATCGCTGGTGGCCCAGGTCTCGTTGAAGGTCAGGTCGCCGTTGTTGTCTTCTTTCAGGGAGGTGACCGAGATCAAGTCGGGCACCAATAGCTGGGCCGTGCCCATGCCGTCGAAGACCAAGGTCTCGGTCCGGGGGTAGAAATGCCGGTTGCAGTAGTGGTCCACCCAATCAGAGACGGACAACAACAGTTGGAACAGCTCGTCGTCGTCGCCCGTGCCGCCGGCCGGGTCCTTCAGCAGGCTGTCGTCTTTCAGTTTGGTTAGGTCGCCGTAGAGCGACCGAAAGGCTTCTCTGGCCATGGGTTAGGGCTCCTCGGTGTAGTCGATGAAGATTCGTAGCGGCGTAGAGGGGGCAACCCCGCGGTGTCTTACGCTGATGGGTTCGTCTCTTAGTCCACGGGGACCCCCGAGCCTGGCGAAAGTCCTGGTGCTGTCGCTGCCGATGTTGGGGACGGCCAGGATGTCTATCCCCTGGGATGGGACGGTGATCAAGTTGGGGGCGGTCCCGAAGTAGACCTCCACCAGGAATCGTCCTTCTCCGGCGGTCTGGAGCATTCGTAGGCGCACCAAACGGATCCTGTAGCCGGGTCTTGGCGTCAGGACCGTGGCGCGGCCGGTGCCGGTGGGGCCGGCAACCTCGGTGACCAGGAGCTTGTAGGGCCGCTGGCGCAGGACCGCGTGGTGGTTCCCCGGTCGCCCGAGGGCGTTCCGCTTGGTGGTCAAGATTCCTCGTCGTATTCAACCATGATCTTATGGACGGTGGTGGTGGCGGTCTTCCAGCGGCCACTCAGCACTTCATTTCTTAAACCCCGTGGTCCCTCGCCGCGCTCGTAGGTTCGGGTCTCGTCGTCGTTCAGGTCGAGGATGTCTAGGGTGTCGATGGCCTTTTCCGGGTTGATGGTGATGTTGGCGCCGGTCCCAAAATAGAGCTCGTAGAGGTGCCTTCCATCGGCTTGTTCCTGGATGCCGCGGACCCGGATGATCCGTATGCGCTTGCCGTTGGTGGGTGTCAGGACCGTGTTCCTGACCGTGCTGGTGTTGGAGTCGTGGGCGCGCAGCTTGGGCGCGAACCTCCGGGGCCTGGGGCGGATGGGGGTTTTGGTTCTCATTTGAGCGCTCGTCCGAATCCCGCGCCACCCAGGACTCCGATCGACGTGAGCGCTGCTCTGAGGACGGCGCCGTCGATACCCAAGCTAAGGGCATAGCCCTCCGGCCCGGCGATGGCGAGGATCCCGGCCAGAGTCACCAAAGCCCAATTCCTGGCGGACCGTTTCTTGGGCGGCGCTTCCCCGGCATTCGGAGTATGGGAGTTCGGGATGTGAAATATCAGGGTGCGCAGCCTGAAGATGGTCAACGGGTCCGCTCCTATCATGTTGGGCTCTGAGAGTTAGACTCTGCGTGTTGGCATCTCGTGCTTGGGGTTTGGATCACTCTTCGACCCCGAAGACCATGCCAGACACCGTGCTGCTGGCGGTCACGTCCAAGTTGAGGGTGTTGTTGGCGGCGGCCAGGGCCACGCCGTCCCCGATATCCGGGGAGTTGTGCACCCCGGCCGCCGCCAAAAGGGGTGTCTGGGCGATAACCGTGCCCGGTGTACCGCTGTCCTGGAATTCCAGGGCCGCTCCGGCAGTGCTGGAAAGGACCCAGCCCAGGAGCCGGACGGTTTTCCCGCTGGCCGGGGTCCAGACCGTGGCCGGCGTCCCGGCGGTGACGGCCACGGCGTCGACGACCTTGAAGGTTACAGCCCGGTACTGGGCCTTGGTGATCAGCCGCCCACCGGAGTCGACCAACAGGTAAACGTTGTCGCCGTCGGCCACTCCGGGGGGTGTGGCCCGGTACTTGGACCCGACTCGCGTCAGCCGGTCCTTGGTGTCGGCGGGATCGTCGTGGGGCCCGTCTGCATATCCCATATTGAATCGATACCCCTTTGGCTATAAGCTTGGTTGATCGTCGGGTGAACGCCCTGGGATCGGTTGATAAGCGCTTATGACAAGGGCACGTACTCGATGATGACGGTGCCCACCAGGTTGGCGGCGTTCTGGGCTAGGATCTTGCCCGTAACGTAGTCGTTGGTCCCGCCGTTCTTGTCCCACTTGACCGGGAGGCCGCCGCTGCCCCCGGGGTTCTTGTGCCGGTCGAAGGTGCCGGTCTGGTTGATGTCCAGGCCGTCGATGATGCTGTCGCCGGTGCTGGTGGCGTCAGCGGCCACGTCCACGTCCAACACCGAGCTGGCGGTCCCGCCGGCGGTGGTGAGGTCAACCACGACGTTGGTCACCACGCAATCGACACCGTCCGGGTTCTGCACCGCGAAGGCAAAGGCGTCGGCGTTGCCGGCGGTCAAAGCTTCGACGATGTAGCGTTTGGCGACGTAGGAGACGCCGCTCTGGTCGGGCGGAATCATGTTCTTGACGGCCTCGGGTACCGGGTCCTTCTGGCTGATTGTTGTCATATGTCCTCCCTGTTTTTCCCGGACTTGGATGTGTCCGGATTCGCAATTATCTGAGCTAACTTCGGTCCGTGGGCCATGATTGAATATAGTCATGGCCCCATGAAAACGCGGCTGTGCCGCCGCCGCCGCTTAGACGCCGGTTATGTTGTAGTGGAGAGCTGTGTGGGTGGCGGTGGACCGGCTGCCGGTGCGTTCTTGCAGTCCGATCCTGAAGCTGACCACCATGATGTTCTGCCGTTTTTGGGGGTCCCGCACGGTCTCTATGGTCAACTCGCGCTTGAAGCCGACCCGCCACTGCGAGCGGTTGACGATGAGCAGCCGCCCGGTGTCGGTGCCGTTGCCGGCGTCGGTCACCTTGCCGTCGGTGTCGGCCAGGGCCATCTGTTCCGAGACGATGACCGGGATGCCTTCCACCGCGCCCAATTGGCCGGTCAGAAGGGTCGCCTGGGGCCCGAACTTGTCCAGGGTGCGGAAGTTGGAGACGCTGAGTGACCGAATGAAGGTGTTCACGTCGGTGACGTAGACGGTCTCCGAAGGCCGCACGCCGTACTTGCCCAACTTGGACCGGACCTCGTTGAACATGTCGTCTGAGACGGCGGCGTTGTGGTCGGTGCTCTGACTGGTGTTGTCCACCAGCGTCAGGTGCAGCAGGCCGTCGAACCCCAGAAGCCATTGGCCCTTGCCGGCGTCGGTGCTGGCGATGGTGGCGCCGTCGGCGTTGATGTTGTTGGTGGTGGTGGTGTCCCCGTTCAAGATCACGTCGTCGATGACCTCCCGGGCGTTCCGCATGAGGCTGCGCCGCAGCTCCTCCATCATGGCGATCACCGCGTCCTCGTCCAGGTCGTAGGACCAGGGGATCTCGGCAACCAGCTCGTAGGCGGTTAGGGTCTGGCGGGCGGTGGCCAGGCCGGTGCTCTTGGTGGCCACGTTCTCCGTTCCGGGATACCAATTCACGTCACCCAATTGCAGCGGGATCTGGAAGGGGTTGCTGGGCATCTGCACCGTGTTGAAAAGGGGCGCCACCGAGGTTTCCAGGTTCACGTCGTCCCATAGCGCCCGGGCTTCCTGGGTGTCCAGCAATTCATCGCCGGTGCCCGAGGTGGTGGAGTCCATGGCCGCCTTCAGGTTTGACTGCCAATCCTCCAACATCCGGGGGTTGACCCCGGACGGCTCCCGCATCTGGGCGGTGAGAAGGCTGCGGACACAGGCCATGTCCAGGTGGTCCAGTCCGGCGTATTTTCCGAAGGCCACTCTGGGCCTTTCGCTGCCGCCGAAGCGGGAGAGCAGGGCCCGCTTCTCGCCGTCCCGCCACATCTCCTGCACCTTGCTCAGTTGGCTGGAGATGCGGTCGATCTCCTCCTTTAATGGAGGGATCTCCGTGTCGATGCGGGCGTCGTAGAACTCCCGGATGCCGGACAGCTCCCGTTTTATCAGTTCCAAGTCTTGTGCCGCGATAGTCATGTTCAACTCCTTTGTTCAGCTATGGGAATGGGTAGGGCGATGGGGAAGAGTTTTCCCGGTACTGGCCGGTCCTTGGCGGTGAACGCCGGCGGGGTAGGTCAATCCCGGCCGGAGCGGAGCGCCGAAATAATGTCCGTCACCGGGTCCGCCCGTGCTTCTTTCGGTTCTTCTCCCTTGGCGGTGCTTTCCAGTTCGGCTACAGTGTCCGCGATCTCCCCGGCGAGTTTGGCCAGTTCATCAACCTGGGAGGCCAACACCGGCCACAGAGCGGTCAGGGCACTGAGGTCCGGCTGGTCGGAACGGCAGAGGGCGTTGCGGTTGGCGGGCACCGGAACGGCGCTAACCTCCAGCAATTCCTGTTCCAGGAACCGGAGACCCAGGAAGGCCCCGGTCTTCTCGTCCCTCCGCTCTTCGAAACGCAGCGGCTTGAATCCCACGGATACCCCCCACTGGAACCCCGACCGGTACAGGGAGGAGATCTCCTGGGCGAATTCGGTGGGCGCGAACTCCATGTTGGCCAGCAGCCGGTGGGGTTCAGTCCACACTTTCGCCGCCCGGCCGATGGCCGGTTGACGGTAGTTGTGGGCCCAAAGCAGGACCGGGTTCTCGCGGTAGGAGTCCAACACCCAGCCGTCGGCGGTGATGACATCTCCGTGCCGGTCCACGTCGTCGGTGGAGAGGACGAACCTGATGGCCCCATCCAGCGATTCTTTGGTCGATTCGTTAACGGAAGACTCGCCGCTTGGGCCGGCGCCGGTTTCAGTCGAATTGGTCCACTTGGTGACCAGCGGCGCGTCGCCATCGCCGCGGCTGAACGCTTGCAGCGATTCCAGCAGAAGGCGGCGCTCCCGCCCGGATTCCTGGGTGCTAGTCGGCATCTTCGCTCCTTGGTTACTCCAGCGATTCCAGTAGTTCGCCAAAAAATTAGGGACAGACCGCAAAAGGGTCTGTCCCTTGGAGAAATTCTGTTCCCGGATCAAAGCCTGGCCGCCGCCGGCCGATTGAACGGTCTAAACTATGCTGGAATTGAGTGTAGAAACGCGCTTTCCAAGGTGTCAACGCAGGTCTGACATCGCAGTTCTTTGCCCTTTTGGGATATTGCAGACGGTATTGGGCTCGGCTGAGCCCAAGCACAGTGGTCCGACCCGGTCTCCCCTGGCGTTGACGGTGTATTTCCTTTTGTGATAGCTTTAGCCTTTACAGGCTTGGTGGCTGAAGCCGCCAAAAAGCTTGTCCAAATAGTCTCCCAAGGAGAACAGGCAATGGAAGTCACTACCTTCGCCATTGAGAAGCTCAAGGAAGTCATGCAAGAACAGGGTGAACCCAACGGGTCGCTGCGGGTAGTCGCCATACCTGCCGAGGCAGGCGGCCTTCAATATATGCTGACCATGGAAAACGAGTCCCAGCCCGATGACACCGTCCTGGCCATGGAGGGGGTCAAATTCCTGATGGACTCGGATAGCGCGCCTTTCTTGGAAGAGGCGACCATTGACTACATCGAGAACCTGGGCGGACAGGTAGGGTTCGTGATCAACAACCCAATGTTCACCAGCGCCGGCGGTTGCGGCAGCGGTTGTGGCTGCAGCGACGGTGGCGGTGGCGGTGGCTGCGGATGTGGCGGCGGCGGTTGTGGCGGTCACTAGGCCACGACCACTTCAACACAGTGAACCAAATGGGCCTCAGATCGCTGAGGCCCATTTTTGTTGCTTCCAGTTTAGAAGTTCTACAGCTAAAAGAGTGCCCTCACCCTAACCCTCTCCCGTGCTCGGGAGAGGGGACTTCAACACTTTTCCAGATGTGATTACACAGCCCTCACCCTAGCCCTCTCCCAACCCTGGGAGAGGGCTAGGGTGAGGGAAACGGTTCGACACCAACCAAGCTGATGACAAAGGTCACTTGTTGTCTCAAACGTATTCACTAAACTAGAATCCCAGATGAAACCCCGCAGCCTCAAAATAACTCGCGCGAGAGAGCTACGAAGGAACTCAACCGACGCCGAAACAACCCTTTGGCAAGAGTTACGAAGCCGCCAGCTATGCGGACACCGGTTCAAACGCCAACACCCAATCGGGGGGTTCATCGTTGATTTTGTATGCCTTGATAGCCGTCTGGTGATAGAGTTGGACGGCGGGCAGCATCTGGAATCAGGCGGCTACGACGCGGCCCGCACATCTGATCTGAACTGCCATGGATTTTCGGTGATTCGGTTCTGGAACAACCAGGTTCTTAACGAGATCGACGGAGTGAAGGAAGCTATACTCCGGGCACTTACTAGGTAGACGGACAAGCCGCGCCCCCACCCTAACCCTCCCCCATGCGTGGAGGAGGGGACTTTTCGGCGGAGAGGATTTTCTAGGAGGCAGACATGGTGCAGTCACCCCATGGCGTTAAATACGAGTCCAACCGCCCGGTAGTGATGGGCAGGAACGGAATGGTGTGCGCCGGGCATCCGCTGGCCGCCCAGGCCGGGATGGCCATCCTGCAGAAGGGTGGGAACGCCGTGGACGCCGCCATCGCCACTGCCGCCGCTTTGAACGTGGTCGAACCCAACATGTCGGGTATCGGCGGCGACGGCTACATCATGGTCTACAACAAGGCCGAGAATAAGATAGACATCTGCAACGCCACCGGCGCCGCGCCCTACGCCACCGACCTGGCCCGCTAC